>CAXUOL010000659.1:0-4266 GCA_964252435.1 uncultured Nostoc sp. | reverse complement strand
GCTGGCGGTTCGGTCTAATTTAACTTTATATTTCCACTTTGTAGGTTGGGCAATGTCCAATCTACAAAATAATTAAATTTAAAAAAATTACATCAAGTTTAAGAAATCGAGGCAAGCCTTAGTGAAGTGTTAATTTAGCTAATTAGTTGCCCAGATGGGCACAGATTATGAAAAGGTTTTCATCTTTACTTGGTACTCGTAAACAAAATAAGGTAGCTCGCTTTGCAGCATCTGTCGTAGCAACCTTAGCGATCGCAGCGCCAGTGTCTTTGACGAACGCTGGAAGTATGTACTCTGCCAATGCGGCTTCTGTAAATACAACTACTGCATCAGTCCAGCTAAATCAGACCAAACCAAATATTTCCCAGTTACAAATTAGCAGGACTCAATATCAAGCTGCTGGAATTGATCCTTTTGTACTAATCCCCATCGTCCTTGTCGGGGGTTTAGTTATATTCGTCCCCCTATTCTTTGGCGGACTTGTAGTCATTGGCGAACGTGAAGTCGGCATCATCGTCAGAAAATTTACCCTTTCCGGGCGCGGAATCCCAGCCGGAGGGCTGATTGCCCTTAACGGAGAAGCCGGTTTACAGGCAGATACTCTGGCTCCTGGATGGCACTGGGGTTATTGGCCTTGGCAGTACTCGGTTCGTAAAGAGGCGGTAATTGTTGTCCCCCAAGGTGAAATCGCCTTGATTGTGGCAGCTGATGGCGCATCCAATCCACCAGAGCGCATCCTGGGTAAAATCGTCGATTGTGACAATTTCCAAGATGCCCGGAAATTCCTCACCCAAGGCGGTGAAAAAGGGCGGCAAATGGGTTTTCTCACAGCTGGTACGTACCGGATCAACACTGCCCTGTTTAAAGTCATCTTGGCATCAAACGCCAGCGCTCATGGCATGACTCCAGAACAGTTACAGGTATATAGTCTACCATCTGATAAAGTTGGTATTGTCACTACCTTGGATGGTATGCCGATTCCCGGTGGTGAAATTGCTGGTCCTGTAATTGAGGGACACAACAACTTCCAGAATGGTCAAAAATTCATCCACGGCGGTGGGCGACGTGGCTTGCAAGAGCAAATTCTACTTTCTGGTTCTTGGAATCTAAATCCTTGGTTTGTCAGCATTGAGCCGGTACCCATGACCGAAATTCCCATTGGGTACGTAGGTGTGGTTATTTCCTTTGTGGGTAAGGCTCATCAAGATGTCAGTGGCGCAGCCTTCACCCACGGGAACTTAGTTAATTCTGGACATAAAGGCGTGTGGGTTGAACCACTATACCCTGGTAAGCACCCGTTGAACACACGTGTCATGAAAATAGAGCTAGTACCAACCATTAACATAGTCCTGAACTGGGCTGATTGGACTGAGCGACATAAGTATGATGCCGAGTTAGAAGCATTGACTGTACGTTCTAAAGATGGGTTTGCTTTCAATTTGGAAGTATCACAAATTATCCATGTTGGGGCTTTGGATGCTCCGAAGGTAATTTCTCGTGTTGGCTCGATGCAAAATTTGGTTGATAATGTTCTAGAGCCAAGCATCGGTAATTATTTCCGCAACTCAGCCCAAAACTGTACTGTCCTAGACTTTTTGAACGCTCGGAGTGAGCGTCAAACAGAAGCATCTGAGTATATTAGAACAGCGCTACGGGCTTATGACGTGCAAGCAATTGATACCCTCATTGGCAATATTCAGCCACCGGCGTCGTTAATGCAGACACAGACAGACCGGAAAATTGCCGAAGAAGAACGCAAGACTTATGAAGTCCAGCAGATGGCGCAAACTCAACGGCAGCAGCTTGTCCGGGAAACGGCGCTGGCTGATATCCAGCAAGAAATGGTGAAATCAGAGCAGAGTGTACATATTGCTGACCTGAAAGCCCAAGCCCAAATTAAGCAGGCCACAGGTGAAGCCGAGGGGACAAAACTCCGCTCAATTGCTGAGGCTGAAGGTATTCGGGCCACTGGTAACGCCAAAGCTGAAACCTACCGCGCTGGTGTGGAAGCTTTGGGGTCACAAGGTTATACAGCAATGCAACTAATGCAGATTATCGGCGATCGCAATGTCCGTTTGATTCCAGATGTCTTGGTTGGCAGCAACGGCAGCAATAATGGCTTAGTAGATGGGCTACTATCCATGATTTTATGGAATCAAACTGGTAAGGGTGAATTGAAACCAACACCTTTACATCCACAACCAATAGTTACCCAAACACAACCAACTACAGAAAACGGTCTTCCACCGATAGTGGTGAATTTCCCAGTGGATAAGCAACATCAATAGAACTTATTAAGTAGGTCGGCGTAATTAAAGCTAACTGGCTAAGACTGTCATTTGTCATTGGTTATTAGTAAGGGTTTTAAGCTTATTTACGTTTCGTAACATACTTGGTTTTTTTCACACCAACGTACTTATACCAATTTAATGTGAAGCCGCACAAAATTAGTAACTCTCTATTCTTGGCGCTCTTCTCTAACGAGACGCTGCGCGTTGGCGGAGCCTCTCGCAGAGAAGGCGGTTCGTTTAATATTCTGTGCATCTTCATACAGAATTGGTATTACTTAGTAAGTAGTCAGCACTTTAGCAATTAAAAACCACTAAAGTGCTGATAATAATTCAATATTTTGTTTTTGCGATCGCGCATAGCTTCTTCGAAAACATGGTATATAAATTAGGGATTCTCAAATAAAGATTTTAGGTTACGTTTACAAGAAATTGACGGGAGTCTGAAAGCCCCGGAAGAACAGGCGCACAGCGCCGTATTCCGTGCTTCTCCCAAGGGGAGACGCTGCGCGCGAACAGACTGGGGATGAAAGACGACTCGGTGGCTTTTAAGCCACCGTGAATATTGCGTAAACTTTTTAACCCCTTCTTTACTCTTACGCCAAGCATGGTAGTATAAGAAAGGAGGTAGAAGCAATGCTTGTTTTTGAGTTTAAAGCTTATGGGAAGTCAGCGCAGATAGCGGCAATAGATGATGCAATTCGGACTGCAAAGTTTGTTCGCAATAGCTGTATTCGGCTATGGATGGACGTTAAAGGTACGGGTAAAAATGATTTGCAGAAATACTGTGCTGTACTTGCGGCTAACTTTCCCTTTGCTAACGAACTCAATTCAATGGCTCGTCAAGCCTCTGCTGAACGGGCATGGTCTTCTATTTCTCGGTTTTATGACAACTGTAAGAAGGGTATTCCTGGTAAAAAGGGGTATCCTCAGTTCCAGAAAGATTGTCGCTCTGTTGAATACAAAACATCAGGATGGAAGCTTGCAGATAATCGTAAATCTATAACCTTTAGCGACAAAAAAGGTATTGGAAAGCTAAAACTCAAAGGAACTCGTGACTTGCACTTCTATCAAGTTAACCAGATTAAACGGGTTAGATTGGTCAAACGTGCAGATGGTGTGTATGTTCAGTTTTGTATTGACGTAGACCGTTCTGAAGACATTAATCCGACTGGCAACACAGTTGGATTAGACGTTGGATTGAAAGAATACTACACCGACTCTAATGGCGTAATGATTGAAAACCCTAAGTTTCTTCGTGTTGGTGAAAAAGTTCTTAAGCGTTCACAACGTCGAGTTTCTAGAAGGGTAAAATGCTCAAAAAACAGAGGCAAGGCTAGACAGATTTTAAGTAAGCGCCACCTCAAAATAAGTAGGCAACGTAAAGACCACGCTGTGAAGTTAGCGAGGTGCGTAGTTCAGTCTAACGACTTGATAGCCTACGAAGATTTGAGGATTAAAAATATGGTGAAAAATCATTGTTTAGCTAAGTCTATTAATGATGCTTCTTGGTATCAGTTCCGTGTCTGGATTGAGTACTTTGCAAAAGTATTTAAACGAGTCACGGTTGCGATAAATCCGCAATATACGAGTGCTGTTTGCTCTAGCTGTGGTGAAATTGTCAAGAAAACTTTATCTACTAGAACACACGTATGTTCGTGCGGATGTGTGATGGATAGGGATGAAAACGCAGCTAGAAATATCCTTAGTCGGGGATTGGGTACGGTAGGGCATACCGGAATCTTTGCGCTAGATGCAAGCAACGCTTGGGGAGATGAGTCCTCTACTCTTGTTGGAGTAATCCTGCATGAGCAAGTCATGTCTTAGATTCAAGAATCCCCGTCGCTTCAGCGCGGGGAGTGTCAAATGATATAGCAACGACTTTTGGACGATAAATCGCAGTTAGACTTTTCAAACAACCTCTTATAGCGGTTCCCATTCAGATGCGGTACAACATTATATCACCGGGTGTAGGGGC
>CAXUOL010000658.1:0-4270 GCA_964252435.1 uncultured Nostoc sp. | reverse complement strand
TCTCGGTCTAGGCTCTTTGCATCTTTGAGGGCTTCAAACACCACTTTCAATGCCAACAAAATCGAAGTGATCTGACCGGGTACCGGCGGTTTACCCTGTTTCATACGCATTAACAGCGCATCTGGGTTTTCCTCGGTTGTGATTGTCTGATCTATGAGGAGTTTCCTAGCTGTTTCGTAATTCATGTAGTCAGTTTAGCGCACATTTTGCTTCAGCAGTAATACTTAATTAAAAAGTCATAAAACATCTTTCTAGTTATTTATAGCAATCTCTTATGATTTGTGAAATGATAGGCGTGGGGAAAATGAGCGGGAATTGACGATGCTCTAGGTTAACCAGATAGACTGAATATAATATCTTTGAAAAATACACATTACTAGGAGTCAGAAGTAAAATGTTCTCACCGAATTTACTAGAAATTGAGCGCTCTATCCTTGCCTTGTCTGTAGAGGAGCAACTTTGGCTGTTAGAAAGTATTGTTCGACAAATCCGAGAAAGGGAGTATGTCAAAGATAAATTTGCTGATGCTAAAAATCTAGATGAACAACTGGAAGTAACCGCTACCCTGCCAAAAATACAAACAAAATTTACTGCTATAAATGATGAGTTTGCAATTTCTGAAATACTCTGATGTGTAGGAATAATAATTATGAAATTGCCAGACATAAAAAATTAAATATACAAGTTCTCTGTCAGCGTAGGCGCAGCCCGCCGTAGGCATCGCAGTCTCTAAATTAATCATTTACATCGCAAAAGCAGTTTGATTCAGTAAGAACAACAAGTTTTTGCGTAATCTAGATTGACGAACTGTTTTTGTTTACACGGGGATGCGGCGATCGCAAAATCAGATTATTACCCAAAATCCCCATAGTTAAAATTATGGAGATGTCTCTATTTCCTTTTAATTTTGTTTCATCTATCTTTACGATTCAACCCCGTTATGGTATATCACTGTGGTAAATACGCTCTGATGATGTTGCTGATTATCAGTCAATAGAGACAATCTCGCAAAAAGAAATTTTAACGGTGCTTATTACATTGTTTGAAGTTATGTAGCCTTTTGATTACGGCCTATCAACCACTGCGGTAGACTATGCGTTGATTATGATTCTTTCGCAGAGAAGAACACTCGAAAGGAGCCGTTTTTTCAATGTCTCATACCGTAAAAATCTACGATACCTGCATTGGCTGCACCCAATGCGTCCGCGCTTGCCCTACTGATGTACTTGAGATGGTTCCTTGGGATGGCTGTAAAGCTGCTCAAATTGCCTCTTCACCCCGTACAGAAGACTGCGTGGGCTGTAAGCGTTGCGAAACCGCTTGTCCCACCGACTTTTTGAGCATCCGGGTTTACCTGGGTGCTGAAACAAGTCGCAGTATGGGTCTAGCTTACTAAAAAGCTGAGTGCTGATCAGAGTGCTGAGTGCTGAGTACTGAGTGCTGAGATAAAAAGAAGTAAATTAGAAATACAATTTTTTGATTCTTCACTCGGAACTCGCAACTCGGCACTCAAGACTTTTAAGTGTCTCAATAGCAATCACCTTTACGATCGTAGAGTGGACACTGCCCGCCTTACGAAATCGCAATTTTAGATTGGGGATATAATCTCTGGGTATCTAAATCCTAGAAGCTGTATTTGTACCGTCAAGTCAAAAGCTGACGGGGAACCCGCTGTAAAAAAACCTAAAATCCATAACAATACCTAGTGGTAGAGGGAGTAAAATACTCCCTTTTTTCTTTGCAAAATGTCCACTTTATGCTACCGACTATACTGGATTTAATCATCCTGAAAAAAAGTGGTGTGAAGAATGTGCGGAATAGTTGGATATATAGGCACTCAAGTGGCGACAGACATTTTACTGGCTGGACTAGAGAAACTAGAGTACAGGGGTTACGATTCGGCTGGAATCGCCACCATTTGGGAAGGTGAGGTCAATTGTGTGCGGGCAAAGGGCAAACTCCATAACCTGCGTTCTAAACTGGAACAAATAGAAACCCCTGCCCAAATTGGTATTGGTCATACACGCTGGGCAACTCATGGTAAACCAGAAGAATACAACGCCCATCCCCATTTGGATACGGCAAAGCGAGTGGCGGTAGTGCAAAATGGCATTATCGAAAACTACCGCGAGTTACGCGAAGAACTCAAAGCAAAAGGACACGAATTTCGTTCTGAAACTGATACCGAAGTCATTCCCCATCTGATAGCCGAATTTTTAAAGAATCTTCCCCCCTCATCTCCCTTCCTAGAGGCAGTTCGCCAAGCCGTTAACCACTTGCGCGGGGCGTTTGCACTTGCAGTTATTTCTGCTGACTATCCCGATGAATTGATTGTTGTCCGCCAACAAGCACCTTTGGTAATTGGTTTTGGCCAAGGGGAGTTATTTTGTGCGTCCGATACACCAGCGATCGTTGCCTACACCCGTGCAGTGCTACCTTTAGAAAATGGCGAAATTGCCCGCCTCACACCTTTGGGCGTTGAGATTTACAATTTTGCTGGCGACAGGTTGAAAAAACAACCCCGGCTGCTCAACTTCAATCCTGCAATGGTAGAAAAGCAGGGCTTCAAACACTTCATGCTCAAAGAAATCCATGAGCAACCAGGGGTAGTAAGAGCTAGTTTAGACGCTTATTTTAATCCAGCCGAATCTACCGAATCGCCAATCAATCTTGGTTTACCTGGAGATTTATACAACGATTTAGAACAAATTCAGATCCTCGCTTGTGGTACAAGTTGGCACGCAGCATTAATCGGAAAATATTTAATTGAACAACTAGCAGGAATTTCAACTCAAGTACATTACGCTTCTGAGTATCGCTATGCACCATCACCCGTGACAGCTAACACTTTGATTATTGGTGTTACCCAATCAGGTGAAACTGCCGATACCCTAGCAGCTTTGACGATGGAAAAAGAACGTCGCCAAGGGAAAGAACCCAAATATCAAGCGCGACTACTGGGGATTACCAATCGCCCTGAAAGCAGCCTTGGTCATCTAGTGCCGCATATTATCAGTACCCTAGCGGGAATTGAAATTGGGGTAGCAGCGACGAAAACTTTTACTGCTCAACTGATGGCGTTTTATGCTTTGGCATTGGATTTAGCAGCTCGTCGTCAGACAGTTTCAAAAGATATTTTAGAGAAAATTATTAATGGGTTGCGGCAGATTCCCAAAGAAATTGAAGCAACTTTGGAAAGTCAGGAACGTTTAAGCGAACAGCTAGCCCACGAATTCGCTGAAACTCAAGATTTCATTTTTGTGGGAAGAGGAATTAACTTTCCCATTGCTTTAGAAGGGGCGTTGAAATTAAAAGAAATTAGCTATATTCACGCCGAAGGCTATCCGGCTGGAGAGATGAAACATGGCCCGATCGCACTTTTAGATGCGAAAGTACCAGTAGTGGCGATCGCAATCCCTGGTAGTGTGTACGAAAAAGTTATTTCCAATGCCCAAGAAGCCAAAGCTAGAGATTCTCGGTTAATTGGCGTGACTCCCGTCAACGATGGCGAAGCTGCGGAAATCTTTAACGATATTCTTCCCATCTCTCATGTAGAAGAGTTACTTTCTCCGATTCTGACAGTAGTTCCTTTGCAACTATTGGCTTATCATATTGCCGCCCGTCGCGGTTTGGATGTCGATCAGCCTCGTAACCTTGCTAAAAGTGTTACTGTAGAATAGTAGTATTTTATACTTACAAATTAATGTATAATGGCTTCTGAAGAAGTTCTATGGCTTGCAGAAGCCATTTTCATGGCAATGATTATAAGTATAATATATTTACTAATACTTAAGTAAGTATTCGCTGGATTTGCAGTAAAGGGTAAAATTATCCAAATGCGATCGCAAAAACCCGAATGTATATTTTTACAACGTCTTTATACTACAGACAAGCCTGTAAAAATTTGAGCCGATAACATCCAAGTTAATTACATCTACCAACATTATGAGTGAAATCCACCTACGTCAAATAAAGTCATACCTTCAAAAAACATTTAATGGTTTGATTGACTTATCAGATTATCAAAATAAATCTGAAACAGACAGAGAGTTAATTTTCTTAACAAGAAGTCTAGCTGCATTTACTTTGATGGTTTTAGCTGATATCTCTCCTCAAAAAGCATAAAAATCGATAGTTGATGGTGGACAGGATAATGGAATAGATTCGCTTTATTTTGATAGGCGAGAAAAAATAATGTATGTATTACAGTCCAAATGGAAACAAGACAGTAAAGGTAGTGTTAAAACAGATGAGGTAATGAAATTTACTA
>CAXUOL010000657.1:0-4271 GCA_964252435.1 uncultured Nostoc sp. | reverse complement strand
GCAAGTCATGTCTTAGATTAAAGAATCTCAGTGGCTTTAGCCCTGAGAGTGTCAAAATAAGACTTCTCGGTTAGCTCATATCTTGTACCTGTCTGGGTAAACCCTTAATACACTAATAAGAGTGTAGTGAAATAACACGATTCGCGAGAATGAGCTTACGCAATAAAAAGTCATAGATATAACTCTAGAAATGTAGAGAATACGGAATACCCTGACAAGGACATACTCTCATGCAAGCGATCGCTCGTGCAAACCGCGTCCATGAAGGGAAAAATAACGGTTTGTTAATTGATTACAACGGTATTTTAACAAGTCTCCGTGCCGCCCTTGCAAGATACTCTCGTGCAGAAGTAGGAAGCGAAGATGAAAGTATAACACCTTACAACGACCTAAATCAATTATAAGAAGATTATGCGATCGCCTACGACAGGCTACACTTATGCATTTGTGTTGGTAAGAGAAAAGCGATCGCTCCACCAATGCAATCATACAAGCGATCGCTAATCAATATTATTCCTGTTCTAAAATCCTTTCTATATCTTGCCCAGCATAAAGAATCCGCACAACTTCAATGCTTTCATCTTGCTCAAAGTAAAAAATTAGATACTTTTTAAATCCCTTAACAGCCCATTTACGTAAACCTTGTAAACGAAGGTTCTTCAGAGGATAACGGCTACCCATTCCAGGCATTCTTGCTAACTGTGCAAAAGTTTCTCTTACAGAGTCAAAAAACAAAAGAGCCGTGTCGGGGTTTTGTTGGGCAATATAAACAAAATACTCATCAATATCTAAACTGGCTTTTGGTGTAATGACTATCCGCTTTGTCATTATTTGTCTTGATGCAGCTGATTTATCAAGTGTGTGCGTTTTTGCTGCCACCATTCATCATTAACTTCTATTGCCTCTCCACTTTCAAGTCCTGCAATTAAAAGTTCTTCTATATGTTCTTGCATCTTGCGTTTTTGGTCTTGAGCGATCAATTCTTGTAGATATTCGCTAACTGAACCGTAGCCACCTTCAGCCACTTGTTCTTCAACAAAGGCTTGCATCGACTCAGGCAAGGAAATATTAATGTTACTCATAACCTTGGCAGTTAGGTTAAACTATTTTTTCCATCTTATCAAGCTTGTTAGGCGTTGTCTTTGGACAAATTTCTGCGATTAGCTTGCCCCATTGCATTTGTGTTGATGAGAGAATAGCGATGTATAACGACAAGCCAAGGAAGCGTCTACGCATTTAATCGGGGACTTGCACAATCTGAGCGATTGCATTTCCCAAACGAGTAAAGTGATTTGGATTTAGGGTTAACAGAGCTTCTACCTGTGCTTTTAAAGCAGCTTGAGCAATTAAAGCATCAAAAATACCGCCGCCTGGAAGATTTAAGGTTGCCATTTGAGCGATTGCAGCCTGATAATCATTGAAAAGCAGTGGAACTCCTTCTAAATACTGCGACATATCTACAATAATCAACTGAGTTTGTTGGGGACTAATACGCGGCTGAATAGGTAAGCGTGTGATGACAGAATATGTTTCAGCTAAACTGTGAGTTGAGATAAACCCTTGAGTTTGCCCAGATTTTGCAGCTTTAATCTTGGAAAAGCAAACAGAATGTAGCGGGTGATTGACAATGAATGCAGGAACTAAGACAGAAGTATCAAACAAGACTTTCATTAAGTTATTTGATCCTGAATACGTTCTTCTCTCAACTCATCTATAAAGGCATTAACATCAAAGTTTTCTGGTAATTCTGCCTCTACAACTAAAATTCCTTCTTTTCGATAAATGTTTGGTTGGTTAAGAGGCAGTACATTGGTCATCTCAGAGTTTTGTTGAGTATGTTCTTCAGTGACTTGCTGACTCAGCGTGGCAATTTTTTCTGCAATAGCTTGCAAAACAAACTGCTCAGTCGAAATTCCCTGACTGCTTGCCCATTTTTCAATCTTTTGTTGGAGTTGGGGAGGAAAGTTCATAGACGTAAATACAATTAATACTCCAATTGTAAAAGGCGATCGCCTACGACGGTCTACGCTACAATGTTACGAATTTAGTTACCACCACGACGATTTTCATTACAAACATCATAATTTTCGTTGATATTGCTGAGTTTATAGTTACACTCGATACCAAAATTTGTGGATTTTACCCAACCAAAATTAGGCTTTAGTAGGGCAAGCTAGCTCTAGAACACCATAAAAAGAAGATAATTATGCCTCGACAAAAGCGTACATATCGCGTTCTAGAAAAAGCTGAATTGAGAATCGCCGGACTCAAAGCAATCGATCCTGGCATGGATTTTGGGGATGCTCGGAACTTGCAAAATCTTACACAAATAATTCAGCAGTACCGTAGCAAAATAGATGCTTATAATACCACTCTGGCTGTGATTGACTCTTACACAAATGAGATGAAAGAGTTGGAAAAAAGTTTGAGCGATTTGACTGAAAAAATGCTCTTGGGAGTTGCCTTTAAGTACGGCAAAGACAGCCATGAATATGAAATGGCGGGTGGTGTTCGCAAAAGCGATGTCTGCCGACAAGCCGCTAAGAGCGTCTACGTGTCCGCAGAAGCTTAGTCAATCGCTTAAAAGCTAGTACAGATGAAGTCTCTAATAATAATACCCAAACTGCATAAGCTCATCAATAGACTCTTAACAAAAGTCTTGATTTGACAGCGCTTTTCAAATAATTGAACTACACCATTCCCATCCCAGTCGTAGTCAAAACACGTGTTTGCAATGATTCATATTCTAATTCAGCGACCTTGAATCACTTAGTTTGAAAGATATTTTGTACCATTTTTTTGTCTGTATTCGCCGCCGCCTTATCCAACTCTGCAATCTCACCAGCGTTTAATTGCCAACCCAACGCACCAAGATTCTCCCTCGCTTGTTCGACGCTCTTTGCTCCAGGGATAGGAATGGTTCCTTTACAGATGCACCAATTAATTGCTACCTGTGACATAGTTTTGTTTCTGAATTGTGCCACCTCTCGCAAACATTCCAAAAGCGATTTGCTAGCAGAAGCCGCTTTGCCTCTACGCATTCCTGATAATATTTGCTTAAATAACAGACCTCGAATGCCTTTAGGCAAAGGGTCTTGCTCAGAGTATTTTCCTGTCAGTAGTCCCAAAGCTAGAGGGCTGTAGGCAATCAATTTAATGTCCAACTCATCACAAAGGTCTTTGAGCTTGAGTTGAGTGACAGGATATGTAGACAACAGAGAGTATTGAACTTGCAGAGTTGTAATCGGAACGCCTCGTTCAGCGAATTTTTTCTGCACTCGCTGAAGCCGTTTCGGCCCATAATTGGATAATCCCACTCCCTTAACCAGTCTTTGCTCATACAAATCGGCAAGACCATCTAAAAGTCCTTCTTCTTGCCAAGGAGCATAGTTTGCTGTTGACCAGTGCATCTGTACCAAATCGACATTTCTTCCCAGGCGTTGGGCAGATGACTGGCAAGCCCTTACCATTGATTTACGTGTCCATCTCCACGGGTAAGCAGCAAGCTTAGTCGCAATACAAATATTTTCTTTACCTGAACCTATATATTCTCGGTTGAATCGTCCCAGAAGTGACTCGCTGCGACCATTCAATCTCCCAGTTCCGTAAGAATCACCTGTATCAAATAAAGTTACACCGTTGCTTACACAAAGGTTAAAGACGGCTTGCAACTGCTCATCCATACTTTCGTCATATCCCCAAAGCAGTTGGTTGCCCCAGGCCCAAGTGCCGCAGCCCATGCTTGGGAGGGATAGTTTTTGGAGAGTCTGCATCTTTGCTGTTTGTAGATTGCCTTATTAATTATCAGGCATATATAGCAGAAAGGCAGAAGGCAGTCCCGATGAAAAAATTTCAAAAGCCTTGCATGAAAATCTGGCTTTCCCCTAATTAGAGTCGATGTCCGTATTGCTACGGCGCACCTCTCCTTCAGAACCGGACGTGCACCTTTAGGCGCATCACGGCTCCTAGCAACCTACGGGTAACTGGGTAAAAACCCAAAATCCCTATTACAAAAACGATACCTGCGGTAAGCTACCCTAACGCATGGCTTCATAAAAATTATTTCCTAAAACCTCCTGCATCCTGCTCTCTACCTTTCTTCGTTTAACCGAAGCACAAAAAAGGCAGACTCCTTGTCTGCCCTTAAGAGGTTGTTTGAAAAGTATTTGCTTGTGATTTTAGATACTTAGAGATCCCCCCTAACCCCCCTTAAAAAGCTACTGTGTATACACAAGTTGAACTACCCCCCTTAATCCCCCCGATGTATTGGG
>CAXUOL010000656.1:0-4272 GCA_964252435.1 uncultured Nostoc sp. | reverse complement strand
ACCAATCATGTCTGAATCAATCTTGATTGTTAACAGACGTGGGGCATAAGGTGAGGTTTCAGTCCGTGGTGTGTCAATGCACGCAAGCATTTTCTCCAGAATGTGCAACCGGGCTGCTTTGGCTTGGTGGACGGCTTGGGCTATAACCTCCAAAGACAAACCGGAGATTTTCATATCCATCTGCAAGGCGGTAATCCCGGTATCCGTCCCGGCAACTTTGAAGTCCATGTCGCCCAAAAAGTCTTCAATGCCTTGGATGTCGGTCAAGACTCGCACTTCGTCCCCTTCTTTAATCAGACCCATTGCCGCGCCACTAACGGGTTTGAGAATTGGTACACCAGCATCCATTAGGGCGAGGGTGGAACCGCAGACTGAACCCATTGAGGTGGAACCATTGGAGGAAAGTACTTCCGATACGATGCGAATCACGTAGGGAAATTGTTCTTTTGACGGTAGTACAGGTATGAGCGCTCGTTCTGCTAATGCCCCGTGACCAATTTCACGCCTTCCTGGGGCCCGCATTGGCTTGGTTTCTCCGACTGAGAACGGCGGGAAGTTGTAATGATGCAGATAACGCTTGTGCTGATCTAGCTGCATATCATCGTTGAGGTTTTGAGCATCCCCAGGTGTACCTAGAGTACAAGTGGATAATACCTGAGTTAGTTCCCGGTTAAATAAACCGCTGCCGTGAACTCGCTTTGGTAAGACATCAACTAAACAAGAAACCGGACGCACTTGATCGAGTTTACGACCATCAACGCGGACGTTATCTTCGATGATTTGTCGCCGCATGAAGTATTTGGTAATATCTTTAAAAGTGTTACCAAGTGCCTTCTTATTTGCAGTTGCGGCAACTCGAATGGGGTCTTCTTCTGGCAGTTCGGTAATCGTCGCGGCAATTTCATCCTTGACTACATCTAAAGCTGCATCGCGTTCGGGTTTACTCAAACTAAATTGAGACAGGATTTTCTTAATCTCGCCGTTAGCGCGATCGCGGATATAATTTTCTAGCGTTTGGTCTACTTCTGGTGGTGCTTCTTGCACTATTACTAGACCCAGTTCGGCAATTAAATCTTGCTGCGCTTTGATTAAGTCCCGCACTGCTTCATAACCAAAGTCAATCGCCTCGAGAATATCTCGCTCTGGCAACTGATTGGCTCCCGCTTCCACCATGATCACGCCATGTGGTGAACCTGCTACTACCAGATCCAAATCTCCAGCTTCGGTTTCTGCATAGGTGGGGTTAATAATGAAATCATCTCCCACTAAACCAACCCGCACTGCTGCCATTGGCCCATTAAAGGGGATTTGAGCAATCAGGGTAGCAATGGAAGCACCTGTAACTGCTAACACATCGGGTGGCACTAACTCGTCCATCGACAGCGTTAAGGCAATAATTTGCAGGTCATCCCGCAACCATGAAGGGAACAAAGGACGCAGGGGACGGTCTATAAGACGGCTGGTGAGAATTGTTTTTTCTGGTGGGCGACCTTCTCGCCGCATGATCCCGCCGGGAATCCGACCAGCGGCATATAGCCTTTCTTCATAATCTACAGTCAGGGGAAGAAAATCAATGCCTTCTCTGGCTTGCGATCGCGTAGCCGTCACTAAAACGGATGTGTCCCCTGATTCTATCAAAACCGACCCACCTGCCTGGGGAGCTAATAGGCCTACTTTCAGTCGAATATCCCTGCCATCGAAGGATATTGACTTATCAACTTCTGCCATTCAGTTTTTTTTCCTTCTCTTTCGCTATTCTCTTTCTGTGGCAATCCTAACATTTATGCCCTATGGCTGACTTCTAGTACATACAAAGATAGACAAGTCGTTTAACGCCAAGTGTGATACAAGATTAGCGCGTCTACTACCTGCCCATTCTCTAGCTTCGCCGCGCCCGGAATTCGCCCAATAATCTCAAATCCTAACGACTGCCAAAGTGTAATTGAAGGTATATTAGTCTCAAAGACCAAATTAAACATCACTGCTTCGTAGCCCAGATTTGCTGCTATCGAAAGCATAGCCTCTCCCATGAACCGTCCTAAACCCTGACCACGTAATCCAGGTTGTACAATAAAACCAGCGTTGCAAATATGGCTACACCGACCGGGAAAGTTTGGCTTTAAATAAAACGCCCCTAATATTTCTTTTGGCTTGTGTATAGGATCTACAATAGATGTCCTGACAACAAAGGCATCCTTGCTTAACCAATAAGCTGAAAATTCTGTCGGAGAGAGAGGTTGCTTTTGGGGATAGGTTTTACCTTCAACAATTACAATATTGAGTAAGGATCTTACAATCTCTTGTTCTTGAGGATGCATATAATCTAGTTCCACTAACATCCCGTTTTTTAAGATTTTAATTAGGGGAAAATTCATTATTAACAATGTTTGTGTGGAATAATTGCTGAAATATTTATTATATGGAAAATTTGACCAATAAATTTTATTGAGAAGATACAAAAAGTAGAATAATTGCGATTTTAATTCTTGACTTTTGGGAAAATCTGAGTATTTAGCAAATGGCGATTTTACACTGTAATTGGTTACTAAAAAATCAAAATGGTAGTTTATTTATTTGGGGGGAAACTTGGCGATCGCCACGAGTGAATTTTGAGTCTAATGGATCTGGAGATATAGCACTACATCCATTGGCAATGACATCAGTTGAGTTGAGTGAGTGGTTGCGTTCCCAGAACATGGCAATTACCAACTTCATCCAGCAACCTCAAGTTGCGATGCCTGCGACGGGCAAAGCGATCGCAACTACTAGGCGAACCTCCAAAGGAGGAGCTACGCTAACGCGCAAAGCTGCCAGTGCCACTGAGATCAGTTTACCAAAGCACTCTCAAATCATTGCCCTACCAACTTATATCCCGGAAGGAAGTGATGAAGGAACAGTAGCGATTTTTCCTGTACATTCTGCCAGCTTAGGGGAAAATACAGACTCGCCACAATATTTGCAACCGTGGCGAGTTGAGGGTTTTTGTCTTAACCCCAGCGAAGCAGTAAAATTTCTCGCTGCTATTCCCCTAAATGCTGCGAAAGGGGAAGATGCTTTTTTGGGTGGAGATTTACGCTTTTGGTCGCAGGTTGCCCGATGGAGTTTAGATTTAATCTCCCGGTGTAAGTTTTTACCAACAATTGACCGACAATCAGATGGTGCATTTGCTACCAAATGGCAAGTACTTTTAGACAGTGCTGTAGATGGAACCCGCCTAGAAAAATTTTCTGCGAATATGCCATTGGTTTGTCGTACTTATCAGGGAGATGGGGGAGCAGGGGGAGATGAGGGAGTAACATCCCCCTCATCCCCTCACTTAGCAGTAAACTTCCCCGTCGAACCTCAAGAATTACTGTTGGGATTTCTCAACAGTACAATAGATGCCCAAGTGCGAGAAATGGTAGGTTCCCAACCTCCAATTGAAGCTAAGGCGATGTCTACGACGGGCAACGCCTATGCATCTTTACCAGTTGGAGTGCGACAGTGGTTGCAAGCCTTAACTAGTGAATCTCGTACAGTTAATGCAGATGCACTTGAAGTGGAACGACTGGAAGCGGCACTGAAGGCTTGGACTATGCCGCTACAATACCAACTATCTCTTAAAACTCTATTTCGTACCTGTTTTCAACTGCGTTCTCCAGAGTCTGGCGAAACAGATTGGACATTGGCGTATTTTTTGCAAGCAGCTGACGATCCAGAGTTTTTAGTGGATGCAGCAACTATTTGGAACAATCCAGTTGAAAGATTGGTTTACGAAGATCGGACAATTGACCAACCACAAGAAACATTTTTGCGAGGTTTGGGGGTAGCTTCCCGATTATATCCAGCGATCGCACCTAGTTTTGAAACCGAATATCCCCAATTTTCTCGCCTTACCCCCATCCAAGCTTATGAGTTTATCAAGGCTGTAGCTTGGAGGCTGGAAGACAGTGGTTTGGGAGTAATTTTGCCTCCCAGTTTAGCGAATCGTGAAGGCTGGGCGAACCGTTTAGGTTTGAAAATTACTGCTGAAACCCCAAAAGGAAAGCAGGGACGTTTAGGGTTGCAGAGTCTACTAAATTTCCAATGGCAATTGGCAATTGGTGGACAAACTATTTCCAAAGCCGAGTTTGATAAACTTGTGGCTTTAAATAGTCCGCTAGTGGAAATTAACGGTGAGTGGGTAGAATTGCGGCCCCAAGATATCAAGACAGCCCAAACTTTTTTTACCACCCGCAAAGACCAAATGGCGCTTTCCTTGGAAGATGCCTTGCGTTTCAGTACAGGGGATAC
>CAXUOL010000655.1:0-4274 GCA_964252435.1 uncultured Nostoc sp. | reverse complement strand
ATCCTGATGTGGTGTTGTGCGAAAGAGGTATTCGCAGTTTTGATGATTACACCCGTAACGTCCTAGATTTAGGGGCAGTGGCAGCACTCAAGCAAATAACTCACTTGCCTGTAATTGTAGATCCTTCTCATGCCGTCGGCAAACGGGAGTTGGTCGCACCTGTGGCTAGGGCTGCGATCGCTTGTGGTGCAGATGGATTAATTATTGAATGTCACCCAGAACCAGAAAAATCTGTTTCTGATGCCCGTCAAGCACTTTCTTTAGAAGATATGGTGAATTTAGTTGATAGTTTAAAGCCTGTAGCCACAGCCGTTGGGCGCAGTATATCAGATGTCGGGGCGGGTTTGGAACCTGCCCCGATTTTTTGGGCTGCTTAAATTTCAGCAAAGGGCGATCGCTTGAATGTCTGAGTCAAAATATTTCTTTTGGCTTAAGGACAAACAGCGATCGCTTTCGTAAAATCAAGTTGTTCTCAAACGTATTTTTGCAACACAATCTTCTATATATAAATCTAAATTATCATTTTAACAAATAAGACTATTTGATTTTATTCCAGAAGTCGTTTTATCCTGAAATCAGTAGATATTTTAACTTTTACTAAATTGCCCAAAGAAGTTTTAGTATATCCATCTTTCAACTTTGAGAACCCAAAGAAGGACAATAACTAAATGCTAGAGCAGCAAATTGATTGCCTCATCAGACCTAAGACAAGTGCAATGATTATGAAACTTTTTCAAATTACTCTAGTGGTCTTAGTACTTTTGATCAACTTAGTAATTGCTTTCCCCTCTTGGGCAGAAAGTACGCTTGCTTTAACTAGCAATCCTAACAACTTTCAAGTTGGGCAAAAAGTCATTTGGCTTTACAAGCCCCGCACAGATTCTAGCGATGTCCAAAGAATTCCCGCCGAAATAGTTAAGTTAAGTTCCAAGCAAGTGCAAATCAAGGTGTACAAACATAACAACGAATTTGTCAATCGTTGGGTGAATCCAAACAAGCTTGAGAATTCGACAAAAATTAAATAGTCAGTAGTCATTTTTCATTTGTGATTACAAAAGACAAATGACCAATGACTAATGACAGCAACAGAAAAATTCACAAATGATTTAAGACTACTATAGTTAAAACTCCCTTGTGTGGGTTTCGTTTTCATAATTAGGATCTTCAGTACCAAGCAGTTTGTCCCAGAACGTAAAATACAAACCGTAGTGTACTTTATACTTGCGATGATGTATGGAATGATGCATAGAACCAATAAGCCACCTTCCAATCCAGTAACTTTTAGATGAGGAAGGAAATAGCTCAAATCCGAGATGGGTAAACACTGCCCACACTGTCATAGTTATAAGTGCGGCAACTAAGGTGACGAAATGCAGCGGAACTATAAAGCTTACACCTACAAAAAAAAGTGCTTGTACGATCGCTTCTGGTAAGTCGAAGGCTGAGGAACTCCAGGGCGTTGGCTCGCCTGAACGATGGTGTCCATAATGCATCCATCTAAAAATTCGAGGGTGGTGAAAGATCCGATGGATAAAATAAAAGTAAGTATCCTGAAGAATTAGTACTGCAATAAAGCTAACTATTAAATACCAGAGTCCGTATTTCCAGATGTCAGCGTATAACAGGGTTGCTCCCAAATTATACTCTGAGATCATAAATGCTCCAGAAATAGCAAAAACTACTGTGGAGATTACTGATAATTCAATATCCTTTTTAATGGAACAATTCATCAACGGTTTCAAACGCAAACTCTTGTTGGCAAGAGACTTCCCTAGAACTAAATAAAAGAGCAAGTATGCTCCACCAGCAATCAGAAAGTATCGGGCAAGAGTGATACCGAAGAAGAAAAAGCAATAATACCAAAATGAGTGGTTCGTCAATTAGACCCATCCGTAATATTAATTCGGTGAAATGAAAATGCTGATTATGTCCAATTGTTTTGGTCTTCATTACCAAAAATAAGCAAATTACGATTTAATTTGTTAATCGACAAAATCCACTGCTTATTTTACAGCATCGAGTAGTTCAGATAAATATTAATTTTTATTAATAAAAATTAAACTAATTTGATTGCATATATATAAATATAAATTATTACTATTGATAAAAAAGGTTCTTGGTCAACTTAAATTGTAGTAAATAGCTAATTTTGCAACTAAGTTACAATTTATTTAAGTTGTTCGTTTATATGATGTATTTCAACAACAATTGAATTGATTTTTAGCCATTGTGTTTTTTAATACCTAAAAAAACTTTTAAATCACTTTTCTCTCAATACGCTTGGGTTAAGGGCTAATGGCAAAAATTTTGGGTTTTGGAGACGCGATAAATCGCCGTCTCTACAAGTGTTTTGGTCTGATCTGAACTGTATTGACTTTTCCCTACATCTACTTTTTAGAAATTAATTTGCTATAGATTTTGTTCTACTTTTCTAGACTCCAGCCCAACGCTACTGCTACTTCAGTAGCTAATTCTAGAGGATTGAATGGTTTAGCGATGTCTACGACGGGCTACGCCTACGCACTAATCATTCCCATCTGATTATAGCGACGGCGATCGGAAGCCTGGATTTTCGCAGTTAACAAAATTACTGGAATCGCTTTGGTTAATGGATTGGCTTGTAACTTTTCAAAGGTAGTGATGCCATCCATCTCTGGCATCATCACATCTAGTAAAATTGCATCTGGTTTGTAAGTCTCAGCTTTAATTATGCCTTCTTGACCAGAACTCGCAGTCATTACTTTCCAGCCTGCGACTGTTTCCAAGCAAATCTTGGCAACTTCTTGAATATACTGCTCGTTATCGACCACTAGAATTTGCTTTGTTGTCATCACTGCTATCCTCTTGTTGGTTCAGGGTAATTCCTGAAGTAACTTCATCACCCGTTGTTCAAATTCCTTGGTAGTCACACGCCCGTTGCTCAAAAATTCTGTATCTGGACTTAGTTGGCTATTTGTGGTTGGCTCGTAACTACTATGAATTACAGGAATATTGGAAGAGTCTTCTAAATCAGAATTTTGGAAAGTTCTAAATAATGGCAAAGTCATGTAAAAAGTGCTACCTTCACCCAATGCACTTTCAGCCCAGATGCGTCCGCCGTGTTGTTGCATAATGCTCTTGCAAATTGCTAAACCTAAACCAGTCCCATCATGGTTGCGTGAATCTGAAGAGTCAACTTGTTGAAAGCGCTCAAAGATACTCTCAAGTTTGTCTGTTGGGATACCGCGTCCGGTATCTTTGACTGTCAACAAAACTTCATTTCCTTGTTGTTGCGTCTCCAACCAAACCGTAGATCCAGCAGACGAGAATTTAATGGCGTTACTCAATAGATTGGTCAATGTTTGGACAATGCGATCGCAATCTGCCAATACTTCGCCAGATAAGGCAGAAACAGATACTTTCACTCCTGCTTTGTCCGCCAGAGGCTGCATGACATTTACTGCTTGAACGATCAAGTCAACGATATTGCAGATTTCTGGTTCCATCTTCGCCTTACCCGACTCGATGCGCTCAATGTCTAGGATGTCGTTGATTAAACGTACCAGGCGTTCGCTGCTATCAGTCGCAATTTGCAGTAGACGTTTTCCCTGCTCTGAGTTTGTTGGTAGCAAACCACTGGCTAGCATTCCTAGAGAGCCGTGAATCGAAGTTAAAGGTGTGCGGAGTTCATGACTAACAACAGAGACAAATTCATCTTTCATGCGTTCAATTTGTTTGCGTTCTGTGATATCTCGTAATATTACCGTATAAAATATTTCTTCATCCATATCTATTTTGGAGATGGAAGCCTCCGCTGGAAATTCAGTACCATCCTTGCGACGTCCATAGATTTCCCGCCGTTCTCCCATCCGACGGGCAACATTGGGAGATTGGCCAAAGTCAACCACATGTTGACGATGCACTTGAAAAAAACGCTGCGGTAAGAGTAAATCAAGTCCCTGTCCAATCACTTCCTGGGCCGAGTAGCCGAAAATCTTCTCTGCTCCTTGATTAAATAAAGTGATGTTTTGGAACCCGTTAATGGAAATAATTGCATCATCAGCAATATCTAAAATTCGTGCAAATCGGGCTTGAGAGAACCGTAATTCTCCCTGTGTCCGTTGACGTTCATCAAGTTGTGACTGCAACTGTTGATTCACCCGAATTAACTCAGCAGTGCGCTCTGCTACTCGCAATTCCAGTTCGTTAATGGCTTGCCAATTAGGAGATGAGGGGGATGAGGAAGAATTTACTTCTCTATCTCCCCCTGCTCCCTCATCTTCCCCTGCTCCCCC
>CAXUOL010000654.1:0-4281 GCA_964252435.1 uncultured Nostoc sp. | reverse complement strand
TGCCAATCATCAAAATAGTGCCAGCTAAACCCGCAGGGATACCAGCGACACTGGTAAAGAAAATCAGTAGATAAAAGACAGAGATATTTGCAGTAATTGCCGGGCCTAAATCTCCTGCACCGTAAGCCAGCTTTGTTTTTAAGTCGAGTTTTTCACTTTTAGGATCTCGTTGAGCATCGCCATCAGCAGCAGAATCATTCATAAAACTTTGCACTCATACTAAAATAAAAAGTCTGCGACGCCGAATAGCCCATCGTAGACATCGCCTTCAATACTAGCTATCTACCACTCCCGTTAGACTTATGCCAGACCTTTATGTTTCTTGGTCAGATTATCACCAAAAAATTGAACAACTGGCTATTCAGATTTATGAATCCGGTTGGGAATTCAACCAAATTATCTGTCTTGCCAGAGGAGGACTACGAGTTGGAGATATTCTTTCTCGTATATACCAGCAGCCACTGGCAATTTTAGCAACCTCATCTTACAGTGGTACTGGTAAGCAAGAAAGAAGTAATTTAATTTTCTCTCGCCACTTGACAATGACTGCTGAAAAGTTAGGTTCGCGCATTCTCCTAGTGGATGACTTAGTAGATTCTGGGTTCACACTCCAAC
Source organism: uncultured Nostoc sp. (assembly GCA_964252435.1). Classification (GTDB taxonomy): domain Bacteria; phylum Cyanobacteriota; class Cyanobacteriia; order Cyanobacteriales; family Nostocaceae; genus Nostoc. Next base: position 3,666 of record CAXUOL010000654.1, on the reverse strand, counting down.
AGACTATACCTTGGCTCAAGCAAAATAATGATTCCTCAATTGAGGAAATTCGCACTGCCGTACTTTGGTATAAAGCCTCTTCAGTTCTAAAACCCGATTATTATGTGGATTACTTGGCTGACAACCCCTGGATTCACCAACCTTTTGAACACTACGAAAATCTAAACCCCGCAGAACTTACTCTTAATTCCAGTACGTGTTTATAAATACTTAGTACTGCTACGTAGAATTTTAAATTAAGAATTCAAAAAGCTTATAGAGTATGCTTTTTTGGCTCACACGATTTGTTACTATATTTTGCAAAATTGGCACATTTTTTTATAAGTATGTATGGTGTTATTTACCTGACTCATTGTTAAAGAAAGAATGAATTACGATATTTCGCATAAACGAAACCTTCACCGATTTGATCCTGTTGCGTATCTAGTAATTGAAAAATTTCGTCTTTCTCCTCTAACTTTCGGGTTGTTGGCAGCAATTACCGCTACTGTAGTTTATTTGTTTACTGCATGGATAAGTGATACGCTGTGGTCTAAGCAGGGGCAGATGGGGTTGCTTCGAGACTGGATTCCCTGGCTAGTAGGACTTTTCATTAATCCAATAACATTGGGATATTACTTGTGGAGTTTTCAAGCGATCGATAAAGTAATTCAAGAGCTTGAAAAATCTGACGTATTAGAAATTGACTTTTTTCAGATTGATCAATTTGTTCTTAACCTCTATTCTCAAAAATGGCGCAAACTTTCTGCATTTGCCAGCGCTCTCTTTTTCAGTACTATTATCTTTATAACCCGACCTAGATTAGAAGAAAGTTGGACTAGCTCTAGTCTTCTGCCAAGATTGACTATTACGATCGCCACATTTGCAGTTGTGTATATGGGTAGTATACTTGTTCTCAATCTGATTACAAATATTTGGATTTTCTATCGAATTTTAGGAAACAAGGATCTCGATATTAATCCTCTTCATCCCGATCGCTGTGGCGGTCTTCGATGTCTCAGTGATTATTCGCTTAAAACTGCCTATCTAGTTGCTGTTTTAGGTATCTTGATTGGCGTGATTGAGTATCAGGCGATTACACAAGATGTCGGAAAAGGATTCTGGTTCGTTCATCTGGTAATTCCATTGTATATTTTTATATCAATGGGATGTTTTTTTGGGCCATTGCTAGCAGCAAATAGCGGTATGAAAAGAGCTAAAGAAAAGTCTTTAGATAAAATTGCTCGGCAGTTCCGAGCAGATTATTCAGGGATTTATACTAGTCTGGCTGAAGACACAGAAGCTTTCAAGAAAAAATCTGAAAAAATTCAGCAGCTACGCACTTTATATACTTTGACCGATGAGTTGCCCGTTTGGCCCTTCGATGTCAAAACTTTTCGCCGATATCTTTTAACTGTTCCTACTCCTCTTATTGGTACCCTAATTGGTATATTTAAAAAGTTGTTGATAAATCTACTCAACCACCAGGGTATCAAACTTGGCTAGTTAAAGGCGTTATCAGGTAAAACTCCAATTTTTTTGTCTAGGGGTGAGATGAGCAGGATAGCTTTAGTTAAGTTTTTGATATCTCTCCAAACTTAGGACTCCACCACCCTTTTTGCGTACTAAAATAAGCCACATCTTTATGTTTCGTATCCTTACGAGATTGTGGGTCAGAACATCGCAACATTGTCTTACTCTGCCCCTCTTTGATATAACTGTACTCTTCTAGAGGTTTCTTACATACCGGGCAGGGATATGCCGTCGTCTTCACAGGAGGCTTTTGTTGATTCTCAGCCTGAACAGCTTTAGTTTGTGGTGGCTGCCAAGTTTTGTTAAAGTCGCTCCAAAACAACACGACATTTTCACAGCCTTTTGTACATTTGAGGAAATATTTCTTTTTAACCTTACTGCTCGGAATTTTGGCGAGAAAATTTTTGCATTCAGGGCATCGCGTCTTGGAAGTTTCATATTTGCGCTCAGTTATCACATTAGCTTTACCTGTTGAGGAACTCGCAACTACAGTTTTAGCTTTGGAGAGCGCTGGTAGAAAGTAATTCTGATTCCAACTAGTTAAATAATGCTGCCAAGAATTCTTTCCTTCAGAAATTGCATCAAGGGCATCTTCCATTTTCGCTGTGAATTCCGCCTCTAGTAAATCAGGCAGTGCTTTGAGCAAAAACGCATCAACTTCTAACCCTAACGCTGTAGGCTGAAGATGGTCTTTTTTCAACTCCACATAATTTCGTTTTTTTAAGGTAGCAACAGTCGGAGCATAAGTACTTGGGCGACCAATTCCTTTACGTTCCATCAATTGCACTAATTTTGGTTCACTATAACGAGGTGGTGGCTGGGTCTGCTTCTTTTCATGTCCAGCATTCTCCAGTTTCAATGCTTGTCCCTGTTGTAATGAAGGTAAAACACTATCCTTGCTGAGATTGTTCCAGTACCGAGCATAACCGTAAAATTCAATTACTTGCCCTCTGGCTGACCACAGTAGAGAACCAGACTGAGTAATCACCAGAGTTTTACGCAATTGAGCAGCACGACACTGAGAAGCAATTGACCGTTTCCAAATCATCACATACAAATTAAACTCATCATCAGGAAGTTCTAAACGCAACTGAACTGAGGGACGAAATACATCAGTTGGACGAATCGCCTCATGTGCTTCTTGAGCCGATTTGCTACTGCGATGCTTGGCGACTTGCGGCGGTACATTCGGCGGATCATTTTGCTCTAACCATTTACGGGCGCTGGCACAAAATTCTGGACTCAGCATTACTGAGTCTGTTCGCATATATGTTATTAGCCCTGCCTCATAGAGCTTTTGGGCAACAACCATAGTTTTGTCGGGAGCAAACCTCAGCTTTGAACCGGCTGCTTGCTGAAGGCTAGAAGTTGTAAATGGTGGAGGTGGCTGGCGATTAACGATTTTTCCTTCAAAATGAATCACCTGATGAGGATGTCGCTGTGCTTCTTCAACTAAACGTGTTGCCTCTGCTTCGGAAAGAACGCGCTTAGACTCCGGTGTTTCTGGACTATTACCTACCTTCGTGTCATCATGAGTTTCAGTTTCTTGCTCTGCTGCATCTTTTGCAGAATCAACCGTACCTTTGTAAAAAGCTCGAAATCCTTCAGCATAATCTACCCAGACACTCCAGTAATCTTGGGGGACAAAAGCCAGAATTTCGTTTTCTCGCTGACAAATCAGGTGCAATGTCGCGCTTTGGACTCTGCCAACACTCTTAGCACCGTTATTCAATGCCCAAACTAAAGGGCTACCTTTATAACCCACCAACTTATCTAGGCAATCTCGACACAGCCCAGCACCGATTAAATTTTGGTCTAACTTTCTGGGATTTGCGATCGCACTCTGCACCGCCGATGCTGTAATCTCAGTATAAATTACTCGTTTCGGTTCCCTTAAACCCAGCGTTTCTTTGAGATGCCAAGCGATCGTCTCGCCTTCCCGGTCTGGGTCAGTTGCTAAGACAACTTCATCAACCTGTTTAACCGCAGACTTGAGCTTTTGGATTGTTTCTTTCGCTCGTTGGTCACGCGGAACGTAATTGCATCGGACATTACTGCCGTCCATGACAAAGCCCAAGGAATCGTCTCCTTCATTGCTAAGTTCTCGGATATGGCCACAACTGGCTAGAACTTTCCAATCCGAACCCAGAATTT
>CAXUOL010000653.1:1375-4286 GCA_964252435.1 uncultured Nostoc sp. | reverse complement strand
ACCAAGGAGTAATAATGGTTTTAAGTCAATATCAACGTGCTGTAGGCGTATTTACTCATCGGATAGATGCAGAGCGGGCAATACATGAGTTGAGAGATTCTGGCTTGGCGATGGAGAAAGTATCTGTAGTTGTACAGAATTCAGATCGTAATCATGAGATTGCCAATAATGAAGTTAAAGAGGACACTGGTGATAAAGCTGATGAAGGTGCAACAGTAGGAGGGCTTTCAGGGGGCGCTGTTGGTGGGTTAACTGGTTTATTAGTGGGTCTTGGGACTTTAGCAATCCCTGGAGTTGGCCCAATAATGCTGGCTGGGGCAGCAGCAACTGCTTTGGTTACAACCCTTGTTGGAGCAAGTATTGGTGCTGCTACTGGGACTTTTGCTGGTGCATTAGTTGGTTGGGGAATGTCGTCAGAGCAAGCTAGAGCATATAACAAGCGAGTAGAGGATGGACACTATTTAATAATCGTGGATTGTACATCTTTTGAAATCGCTAAAGTAGAAGAAATACTACGGCGTTGGGGTATTGAAGAGTTTGGCATTTACGAGCATCTCAACAGTGAATATGAAACTACAAATTCTCTGACCACAACGACTTCTGCTACTGTCATTCCTAATAAAAGTGGGATGATGTCAAAGTATAGTGTTAGTTGCTTTAACAGCATAGATAATGCTGAAGCGGCAATTAAGGATATGTGTATCGCAGGTTTTTCAGTAAACCAGATTTCCTTAATTTGCAAAGACTTTTCTCAATTGGTTGGGTTAACAGGCATTAATTTAAGTGAACGCTTTGACGCTATGAGGTTAGGAATAGCAGATGAGTGGGCACGCTTTTACAATGAGCAAATAGAGCAAGGCAATTACATACTTATCGTTAGTGGCACAGATCATGAGCAAGATATAGCTAGGTCTATTCTGGGTAATTATGGGGTTCAAGAGTCTCAAATTTATGACCCAATGTTAATTCGTTCTTAAAAGCGGGTGCTGTCATTAATGGGAGCAAACTTATTTGAGTTTTGGAAGATACAGCAGAATTCAGGATGGGCTGCGCTAACAGAATTCAGGAGTAAAACATAATACAGTCCAGACTGAGCAACAAAACCCAGATGTAGAGACGCGATTTATCGCGTCTTGAAAGACCAATTATCTACACCAATAACCCTTAACCCAAGGGTATTGGTGTAAAACACGCTTTATATCCGGGTAACAGACTTAGCTTGTGTAGCTCATTTTCCTTAAAATCTGCTGTATCAATAAGCAATGGATTTTGCAACCTAAAAACTTTACTGTGCAAACAATCGACACCAGTCAACAAAATTATGCGGTTTTCAAGGTTATGGCGAGTGGTGTCGATGAGCTTCAACACATTTACCTGACAGTAAAATATCTTACTTAAAATTTTCAACAGTTCGGCTTTGCTCAGGGTCAGCAGTGAGCGAAGTTGAAGGGTTAACCTGTATAGCCTCTTTCTCCGTCTCCAGTTGCTCCCGTTGCTTACCATACTCCCGCAGCTGCTTCAAAAGGTTTTCTTGGGATGAGTTCGGGATAGACGGACTGGGACTTGGTTGAAGGTCAGTGTCGGTACTTGCAAAATTAGCCGCTGAGGGATTAATTTCGTAGACTGGTAGCGACTTGTCATTAAATATCGCCTGTTGGGTTGGTGCTAGGGTAGGAATTAGATTCTTTGGTTTGCTCACAGCAGCTTTTACCGAATCTAGAGTAGTAGCAACCTGCACTTGTTGCTGCATCTGTTGTGTGGAAGATACTAAACCACTTAAACCATTCACCAACTGCCGCAGATTTTTACGGAAATTAGGATCGCCTGTCAATTCATCTAAATCAGATGTAATTTTTTGGCTATTTTCAAAGGTTACTCGTGCTGAATCTAAAGTTTGTTGCAGCAACACCGCATTTTTTGGGTCGTTTAGGGTTTTAGAAGCATCACGTAAATTAGCTGAGGCTTGGGCTGCATTTGCTGAAAGCGTTTCTAAATTGTTGAGTAATTCTCCTTTAGTCAATCGATTGACAGATGGTGATAAGCTACTGACTGTAACCCGCAATTGGTTGCTAGTTTCGGTGATATTGTTCAACGCACCAACCAGCGTCGAACGATTTGTTGTCAATAGATTATCCAGGTTATTTAGCAACCGATTTGCTTGAGTTGCAGTTGCACCGAATTTATTTACTGTTTGATTTGCGGATGCATTAAGTTGGTTTGTCGCCCGTTGCACTGAATTAGCCGTAGCAGAAAAGGTATTAAGTTGTAGTTGTAAGCTTTTGGTCAAACTTTGTAAATCCTGACTTAGCTCAGTAAAACTGGATGCTGCGCCTGTGGTAGTTTCTAGAACCCTATTGACATTTCGATAAAATTTTGGATTATTGTATGCACCGGCCAGCTCAGTTGAACTGCGAATTAGGGCATCAACACTGATGCCAACCTGACCTTTTAACCGAGAGCCATTACAGACGATGAGACTGGTATCACAACTTTTATCTAGGGGTTTAGCAGTCACAACCCCAACAGGTAAGGTTGTTCTTGGTGTGATGTCGATAATACTTTCGCTAATTAACCCGCTTTGATTCGCTTCCACCACTACATCGCGGGGGATAATTAAGTTAGTTTGGGGAATTTCAATCTCTACATCTATGGCATTTGCCCCTGGTCGAAGCTGGGAAATAGTTCCTACCTTAACACCACGATAGCGAACTGCTGCTCCCTTTTGCATTCCGCCAGCGTTAGCAAATTCTACAATAATTTTGTATGAACGGCCAGCAGCAGTGAATCTATTTAACCACAGAAAGAGTAATCCAAATACCCCTAGTCCTAGCAGGAGTAATAACCCCACAGAACCTTCTCTAAATGTTCGCCCAGACGCGAAGCGGCTTGTCATAAGACCTCGCATTTTTTT
>CAXUOL010000653.1:0-1275 GCA_964252435.1 uncultured Nostoc sp. | reverse complement strand
TTCTGGCAAACCTACCATCTCCAATTTTTCTTTTACCAAATCTCGGATGCGCGATCGCCGCAGCTTTGAATTTTGATAAAGTAAAAATCCCACATTCTCCTCTACTGTCAGCGAATCAAATAGCGCCGCCTGCTGAAACACCATACCAATGCCAACCTGCTGGCCGCCATCCTCAATCAAACCGTCTCGCCGCACTCCTTGCACATAAATTTCTCCTTCATCGGGACTAAGTAACCCCGCTATTACTCGTAAGATAGTTGATTTCCCAGTCCCTGATGGCCCAATAATCCCCAGTGCTTCTCCCCGGTAAATGGTCAAGTCTACATTATCTAGAACTTTATGGCTACCAAAGGACTTAGAAACACCTTTCAGTTCAATCAATGGTTCAGTCATTAGTTATTAGTCACTTGTACTGAGCGCAGCCGAAGTATTGGTCATTGGTCATTGGTCATTAGTCAGTAGAAAATAAACAAATGACTACTGAGAACTAACAAAGGACAAATATGCCAAATAATGATTTCATAGTTATTGGTAGGACATTGTATAGTGTATTATAAGTACATAATTAGCATTCTAATTAGTAAACTTTATTTTTTTAGCATAATATTTAGTTATTTGCGATGTTTAACGTCTCAAAATACCCTCAAAGCAAGGCTGATGAAGACACCGTAGTAATTAAACATCTCAGTGATGCAAAATTGATATTCTAGTTTTCTCTAGACATCACCGAAGTCTTTTAATAATATTAATATACCAATTAAGATTATAACTACTCACAAAAAGGCCACAACAACAAAAGCTAATTAATAGTTTGATACAAAACATAAAAATCAAATTTAAGTTGTGAAAATCAAAAGGTTTCAAACTGCCAAATTGTTATATAAGTCAAAAACTTATTTTTCCTGAATGAGTAAATATTATTATATCTAAAAAAGTTTAGTTTCCTGCCATCTAAAGTTATTGTAATTAGTAGAGTTATTAAAGAATTAGATAGGTTAATACTATTAACCATCAATTTGGGATTTGGCAAAGTCAAAGATTATTTACTAGTATTGTAACAATTACTCTTAAAAATCAAAGTAGACATTATGAATAGCCAATTAGAACAGTTTGCAAGTGATAATTCCTCTGGTATTTGTCCTGAAGCACTGGAATATATGATTAGGGCAAATCAAGGTAGTGTTCCAGCTTATGGAAATGATGAATGGACTCAAAAAGCAACAGATTATTTTCGGGAACTCTTTGAAATTGATTGTGAAGTATTTTTTACCTTTA
>CAXUOL010000652.1:0-4290 GCA_964252435.1 uncultured Nostoc sp. | reverse complement strand
CCCCTACACCCGGTGATATAATGTTGTACCGCATCTGAATGGGAACCGCTATATTAAAGCAGAGAATGTTTATCAAGTTGAAAAATTTAAGAAAGTTGTTTTTGTCGGTGATGGTGTTTGGGATGTAAAGGCAGCCTATAAGTTGAGTATTGCCTTTATTGGGATAGGTGATAATAAATTAACAAATGTAGGCGCTACAAAAGTAATTAAAGACTTTACAAATTTAGAAGATTTCCTGAAAATATTACAAGACGCAGAAATTCCTAAACTTTCTATGAACACTATTCTCCATATTACCAAACGCCAGCAATGGGAACAAGCAAAAAATCTTGGTACATATCGCGCTGATTCGTTAGATAGTGAAGGTTTTATACATTGTTCAAAATCAACGCAAATACTCAAGGTTGCAAAGAGATTTTTTGATAATCAAAAAGAATTGCTAATACTTTTTATTGATTCTGAAAAAGTCCAAGCTGAAATTCGCTATGAACCTGTTGAAATAGGGGAACTATTTCCTCATATTTATGGTGAGTTAAATATTGATGCTGTGTATCAGGTGATTGATTTTGAAGCTGGGGAAGATGGTTTATTTGAGTTGCCGCAAGAAGTTATAAATTTAGAATAATCAACCATAGAGGCGCAGAGAACACAGAGGAAGAGAGATGAAAAGTCAAGGGTTTGCAGTTAAGAGATGAGTATCGTAATGTTGTAATGGCAAATTTTGAGAGAATTTAAGCAATCACATCCCCAAGATAGCCAATTTTGAAGCCAACTAAAAGCATTCCGCGCTTTACTTAAAGAACGGAAATTAATCTAGAGCAATTGTGACCGAATTTAATTTACAAATCCATGAAAATAGCGATGGCTTCTCTACGAGAGGCTTCGCCAACGCCAAGGGCGAACGCTTGTCAACTCCATATAAGGATGCTACACCTAGCTTGCTTCCCCTTAAGAGTACCATACACTGCGTCAACACCAAAGGCGATCGCCTTGACCGTTACCTTTCCCAAGAATTACCAGACTTATCCCGTTCCCGCATCCAACAGTTAATCGAACAGGGTAACGTCCAACTTAACGACAAAGTTTGTACATCTAAGAAGATCAATGTCAAGCTAGGCGATCGCATCACTCTCGAAATACCAGAAGTTCAGCCTTTAGAACTACAAGCAGAAGATATCCCCTTAGATATCCTTTACGAAGACGATCAGTTACTTATTCTTAACAAACCCGCTGGCTTAGTTGTCCATCCTGCGCCTGGTCATCCAGATGGTACTTTGGTAAATGCTCTATTGGCTCACTGTCCTAATTTACCAGGAATTGGCGGAGTCCAACGTCCAGGAATCGTCCATCGATTGGATAAGGATACAACAGGAGCGATCGCGATCGCTAAAACAGATATTGCCCATCATCATTTACAAGCACAACTCAAAGCAAAAACTGCACGACGAGAATACTTGGGTGTAGTTTACGGTGCGCCAAAAACTGAAAGTGGCACTATCGACTTGCCTATTGGTCGCCATCCCCAAGACCGCAAAAAAATGGCTGTTATGACTGTTGAACAAGGCGGACGAGTTGCCGTCACTCACTGGAAAGTACTAGAACGTCTTGGTAACTTCACTTTAATTCACTTTCAATTAGAAACTGGACGCACCCATCAAATTCGTGTCCACAGCAGCAAAATTGGTCATCCCATTGTCGGCGACCCAGTTTATAGTTCTGGCCATTCAGTGGGAGTAAATTTGCCTGGTCAAGCACTACACGCTTGGCGACTCAAATTGCAGCATCCCCTATCTGAGGAGTTGATTGAGGTGACAGCTACTCCTCCCGCCCACTTTACAAAACTTGTGGAGATGTTAAAAAGACGAACTACTTTATAAAACTAACGACTAGCGTGCATCAGATATGGGATAGAGTTTTTCATTGCTACATCTCAGCGTACTCGTACACCCAATTTTGTATCCCAATGGAGGGGTTTATCTGCTTTTTGCAGGGGAGATTCTGGAATTTGACCTACTGACACGCCGTATTTCCAGTCTGGCGGACAGATAGCAATGTAACGTGCATAACCTCCCAAGCCACCTTTGAATTTGGGATACCCAATAGCGATCAACGCGCCTGTTTCTGGCACCTGAGCTAGATTTGCAACACCCTCTGCTTGGGTATATCCATTTCTTAACAGCCAAGCTTCTCCTTCGAGTGTTGGGGTGCTGTCTGTATCAAGCGGTTCATGTCCGTGGAAAAGAATTTTGCGGCTAAGGTGCAGAAATTGCAAAGCTTCTAGCTTCACCCCAGGAAACTTAGTTCTTGTGGCTAGTTTGGGGTTTGGCCATTCTTTAGACCAGTCAGAGCGAACAAACACAACTGAGCCTTGCGGAATCCTACCATGCTGACGTTCCCAATTCTGAATATCTTTGACATTTAGGTGGTAATTGGGGTCTTTGGCAACTTGATCTTGGATCGGAATTACTACTAGAGGACGAACAGCAAAGGTCGCTGGCAACTCATCGATAGCTGGATAGTCAGGATTCCAGTGAGCAGGTGGATCTAGTTGGGTTCCTAGCTGATCGGTGGATAAATCGTAATGAGTTGCTTCAGCCCCATCCTTTTGATAAGTGTATGGCTCACCTGTTTTTGCGTTGATGGCAGGCGCAAACTTTGATGAACCAAAACCTGACCATACAGGAATTCCCGGAGCGATCGGATGAGTTAAATCAACATATTTGGCTGACTTGAGTGACTGCTGATAAACTTGCCATAGGGGAGGCTGACGTTTGGTCTGTACCGCGTTTACAGACACCAAAGCAGCACCAAACAGAACTATTAAACAAACAATTGGCCAGAAAGTTTTTTTAAATAGTTGACGCAAAAATCTATCTAAAATTCTGACTACAAAAGAGCTAACACTAAAGATAACTTGGCTCATACATACAAAATAACCAATTCCGAATACTTTTCTACGAGAGGCTGCGCCAACGACAACGCTCAGTACAAGTGCCCAATACCCCTTAACAACTAGCGTGCATCAGACATGGGATAGAGTCTGTTTCACTAGTTATATCTAAATGAAACTCCTACCTAACCCAAGACTTCTGCACGCTATAAAACGATTAAATGGATGTACTAGCCAGCCACCGACTAAAAATCGTTATTTAATTCCTGCCAGTTGCCGATAAGGTACAGACTTTTCGATATCGATGTTGTATGGCGAGATCCGTTGTGGACTACTGCCAGTTGCATTGATACTTTGTGCCAAAGCCAAGAATAAAGCTGGATCGCCAGCCTTGGGCTTTTGCTCTTGTGGGAGGAATCTGCGTACTTCGACCTGCCAAATGATTTGGGGGAAACCCAGTTTGGCACGGTGATAATCTTCGTATCGCGGAGATTTGATGTTGAATGGCAACTCACCCTCAGATTGGGATGGCAGTATCCGACGGCGGTGATAAGGCACTGTGGAGTATCCAAAATTGCTCAGGTACTCTTCAGTGTTGAGTACTTCATCAATAAAGCCGACAATCCCCTTGGTAGCGACTACAATTGACCAGGCGATTTTTTCCCGTTCGTTGTATGGATCGCGTCCTAGAACCCGCTGAATTACTTGCTCAACAAAGCGATAATTGTTGTTGAGGTCGTAGAAGCTTTTCTTAAAGGTGTTAGAAAGCACTAACCCCCGAATAAAGTCTCGTACTGTAATTTGTCCATTACGGAGTTGAGACTCTAAATATGTTTCGCGATCGGCAGCAAAAGCATAAAAGAAAATTTGACGATATGCTGCTTCGATCAAATCACCTAAATCTGACGGAGAAAGTATATTGTCGGTAGTAAAAATCCTGGGCTGTTCATCACCCGGTATTTCATATCCAGCTACACGCTGATTTTGACTTGAAGGGTCATATTCTAACAGAGGAATTGCCACTCTAAAGCCTCCATGTTCTTAATTAAAGTTAACAACTTTTAATCACATATTAAGGGAGTAGTTGTATCAGAACTTCAGATTCTGATAAAATTTCACGAAACTTAACTAAGGGGAATTTAAGTATTCGTAGGATAAATGATTAGCCTGTTGGATTAAACCTATAGCTAAATCAATAAATAGGGAGTTGGGCTTCAGTGACTACGAAAATGACTAAAAATTTTTATTGACATATTTTAGATTAGGAGATTCAGTTTCACCTTTTTGAACTGAAGTAATAATTTTTAACATTTAGCAAAAGAAATTAATGGGGCATTGAGCAAAACAGTGCTGAGTTAGGAGTTAGGAGTTAGGAGTTAGGAGTTAGGAGTTAGGAGTTA
>CAXUOL010000651.1:0-4291 GCA_964252435.1 uncultured Nostoc sp. | reverse complement strand
TGGTAAGTTTATACCCCAGCGTTTTTGAACATCCGCCAAAGGTTTTGCTAACCGAGAAACCACATCTTCCCCAGAACCATATATAGTTGCTGTTGCTTGTCTCCAGAGCTTGGCTAGATCGCTGTCACCCAAATTACTCAAATTCGAGCCGGAAATTGCTAAACCTGCGGATGCTGGAATATATTGCAATGCTCCCACAGGTTTAGATAGCGGTGCAGATGGAGGAACAATTTCCGATGAAGTCAAAATGGTGGTTTCTGCCAGCAATCCTTTGGGATTCAACACTAAGGATATGATTTGGCTGTTATAAAGTTGATCTGGTAACTCTAATCCTTGCCATTTTGCCACAATGGGAAGATTCAAGAAAGCTACAGCTAATCCCCCTTTGAGCCGTTCTTTGGTAGCTTTTTGGTATTCGGGTGAGCTAGTCAAATTCAGATCGGGCGCTTGGACGTTATTGATAGCATCTCGTAATACTTTCGGATCGTTGGCAAATAAGACAAAGCTTTCACCGACAACAGCACCAGCAAGCAAGTCTTGTTCTGGTTGAGAATTGTCAGAAATCAGTTTTACACCTTTATATTGTTCAACAGCTAAGTTTGCCCCAGCTAAGGCTCGTTTAGAAAACAACAACTCGACAAACTCGCGGCTTTTCTGTGGTTGTTTGGTTGCTAATGCCAACAAATACCCTGGCTGTTGTCCGTTTTCTGGGTCGCGATCGATATCTAAGGTAGCGATCGCTAATGTAATTTCATTCCCTAACCAGGGTTGAATGTCTTGTTTGTAATCTATACCATTCTTAGCGAATAAACTGGTTTTGAGTTTAGATAGTTCCTCTTCCCGCTCCAACGCCTGCAAACGGTCAGGATTCGTCAATAATGAAACCATTGCAGGGGAAAGTTTTGACACGAATATGGCTGCACCAGACCCAGAGCTAGAAGCAATCAGGTTAGCCGGACTTTTAGCGAAAAACCAGTAAAAGCCTGCGATCGCAATTACTAGCAGCGCGATCGCCCCAGCGACGATAAAACCAATAAATGAACGTTGCCTATTCACATTAAACCTATTAAAAAAGACGGTTTACAGCCATTTAAGCAGAAAGCCTAGCAGAATTAATCAACCCTCTTGAGAATGGATACTCATGCAAAGGCAGAGATTTTCTGTCACCATAAATAGGATTAGGACTGTTTATAGGGAATTCTTTTAGTCAACCCATGAACCAAATTAGTGTAGAAGAACTGGCGCAACGTCTTTCTTCTAGTGATGCAAGTATTCAGCTAGTAGATGTGCGTGAACCAGAAGAATTGGCGATCGCTAGCATTGAGGGCTTTGTCAACCTACCTTTAAGTCAATTTGCCGAATGGGGAGATCAAGTACCTACCCTTTTCAATTCCCAAGCTGAAACCCTGGTATTATGCCATCACGGCATCCGCTCTGCCCAGATGTGCCAGTGGTTGATTGCTCAAGGTTTTACAAATGTGCAAAATATTTCGGGTGGTATTGATGCTTATTCCCTACTAGTAGACCCTTCAATTCCTCAATATTAGCTTTTTCAGATACATCACTCAGATGGAACTTACCCTTCCATCTGGCGTTTGCTATACTAAAAGCAGAAGTACATCAATGTTATAGGCTTGCTGGAAAGCTTAGAATTTAGGTATCAGGCACATCTGCACAAAAGTTTTCGACTGGCCCAAATCACACTTCAGCATTAGCCTTTGCACAAAGATACGTATCTAATAATACTGTTGCAAGCGCAAATTTGTGCAAAAGTACGGTTAGAAAGAAGCATCGTAAGGGTACATTATAATCAGCAGCTTTTGCAAAAAAAAGTTGAACTACTATTTCAACCCTACTCTTAAAAAATGCTGTATATATAAACTTTAAAAATACTTATCAAAATATAGTTATAAAATTTGCTATCTTAATGAATTATTAATATTCTCTGTTTTCGATTAAATCCACAAATTTCTTCAGAGTTTGATTAAAATTTGCCTTCAGCAAAACATACCATAATGGAAGTTCAGTTAACAAATCGACAACAGCATATACTTTGGGCAACGGTACGTCACTATATTGCTACGGCAGAGCCTGTTGGTTCAAAGGCTTTAGTCGAGGAGTACGACCTGGGTGTAAGCTCGGCGACAATTCGCAATGTTATGGGCGTTTTAGAAAAGTCTGGATTGCTCTATCAACCACACGCTTCTGCTGGACGTGTACCTTCAGACTCAGGCTATCGCATTTATGTTGACCAGCTAATTACACCTTCTCTGCGTTCGCGCAGCGTGTCACAGACAGACGCTCTTGCTAGCTTGCTTCCACGTTCGCGCAGCGTCCCGCAAGGAAGCGGTACGGAAACTTTAGGGCGAGAAGTAGAGGTAGCACTGCAAAAGCAGCTACAGTGGCAAGATCGCAGTTTAGAAACCCTACTTCAAGGAGCCGCGCAGATTTTAGCAACCTTAAGTGGTTGCATTAGCTTGATCGCTATGCCGCAAACGACTACAGCGCTATTGCGACATCTGCAATTAGTGCAAATTGAAGCCGGACGGATCATGCTGATTGTGGTGACAGATGGTTACGAGACACATTCCAAATTGATGGATTTGTCGCCAACACCAGAAGAAACACAAAGAGATTCAGAGGTAATAGATCGTGAGTTGCAGATTGTTTCTAACTTTTTGAATAGTCACCTGCGGGGACGGAGTCTGTTGGAATTAGCCTACCTCAACTGGAGCGAACTAGATCAAGAGTTCCAACGCTACGGGGAATTTTTGAAAAACTCAGTTGCTGAATTGACTCGTCGCACTCTTGCACCAACTGCAACCCAAATTATGGTTCGGGGTGTGTCAGAAGTTTTGCGCCAACCAGAATTTTCCCAATTACAGCAAGTACAAACAATTATCCACCTGCTGGAAGAAGAACAAGACCAACTATGGCGATTAATATTTGAAGAACCAGAACCAGAGGATGGTGGAAAACCAAAGGTAACGGTTCGCATTGGCGCAGAAAATCCATTAGAACCGATACGTACCTGCACCTTGATTTCTTCTAACTATCGTCGAGGTTCGATACCCGTAGGAAGTGTAGGAGTTTTGGGGCCAACGCGCCTAGATTATGAAAGTGCGATCGCAGTAGTAGCATCTGCTGCTGATTATCTTTCAGAAGCTTTCAGTTATTTCAATCCTTAAATCGCATCAGGTGATATTTAGGGATAAACTACTACGGGTCTAAGCCAATGGACAATATAATAACAGGCAGATAGCCCAATTTATAGCGGCAAAATCAATAATTAATACTACCTACCAAAATCTTTCATGGTTAGAAAAATTGCCTTTGGCTTGCTGTGGCTGGGATTTGTGGTTTATGCTTTTTTCCTCGCGCCTCCTGAGCAACCCGGTACATTCGAGTTGATAAAAAACCTTTCTATTGGCCAGTGGCAAGGTGTTAACCCGTTAGTCGTAGCACTATTCAACCTCATGGGCATCTGGCCTCTTATTTATAGCGCAGTAGTCTTTATTGATGGTAGAGGACAAAAGATACCTGCTTGGTTGTTTGCTACTGCCTCTTTCGCAGTTGGTGCTTTTGCCTTGTTGCCGTATTTAGCCCTACGAGAACCAAATAATCAGTTTCTCGGTCAAAAGAATGCCTTGCTCAAGCTGCTAGATTCTCGTATAACTGGTTTTGTGTTAACGGTAGCCACAGTTATTCTAGTTGCCTACGGTTTAAGAGCAGGAGATTGGGGCAGTTTTGTGCAAGAGTGGCAAACTAACCGTTTCATCAATGTGATGAGTTTAGATTTTTGCTTACTCTGCCTATTATTTCCCACATTACTGGGGGATGATATGGCACGTCGCGGTTGGAAAAATCCGCAGTTTTTCTGGTTAATAACCTTGATACCACTATTCGGCCCATTGGTTTATTTATCTGTGCGTCCACCTTTGCCGGAAGTGGATACAGAGTCGATATCTAAGCAGCCAGCAACGAATTGAAGAATAAAGTGCATTTTTCACAATCCACAATCGTTCGACTGAGCGTAGCCGAAGTCTAAAATCCCAAGTGGTATCACCTAAAGTCCCCCCTTTTTCAAAGGTTTGGGGATTTTCTCTGGGTGCGTAAATCCCAAGAGAAAGTTTTTTTCTGAAAGTACTTTACAAAACGCAATAAATTCTTTAAGATGTGTAACAGGTAGTCAAACCTACCTAAAATTCATCTGCAAATAATCGCATTTATAAAACAATGACAACAACCTTACAACAGCGCTCAAGCGCCAACGTATGGGATCGATTCTGCG
>CAXUOL010000650.1:0-4305 GCA_964252435.1 uncultured Nostoc sp. | reverse complement strand
TTTTGACGAAGAAGCTGCTAGAGCGATCGCTAATGGTAAAATTCGATGTTCCTGAATTTGAATCCTGGCGTGGAGTGTTTCTGCTGTATCATCCGGCAACACTGGTACTGCGGCTTGCATTAATATTGGGCCGCTATCCATTTCTAAACAAGCTATATGCACTGTACAACCAGTAATTTTTACCCCAGATGCCAAGGCTTGTTCTACAGCATGGATTCCCTTGAAACTAGGTAACAAACTAGGATGGATATTAATAATCCTCTCAGGAAAGGCATCAATGAAAACTGACGTTAATAATCGCATCCACCCTGCCAAAATCACCCATTCTACATCGTAGTGCCGCAATGTCTGCACAATTTTTTCGTCAAACTCTTCTCGACTTTGATAGTTGCGGTGATTTAATAAGACGGTTTCTACACCTCTATTAGCTGCTCTGACGGCTGCTTTCGCCGAGGGGTTATTGTAAATTAAAACTTGAATTTGGGCATTTAGCCGCCCATCTTGGATAGCTTGGGCAACTACATCAAAATTGCTGCCATTCCCAGAAGCCATAATTCCCAGTTTTAAAGGGGCAAATTGTTGGCAAATATTGCTAATGCTAGGAGAAACCAAGCTCAGGGTAGAATCAGGGCAAAGCGTCATAACAGCTAAGAGGAAAAATTATAGATGTCAAAAATATATACTAAGTCGTGGTTGGATAATGATACAGTAGCCGCCTAGATTTTTCTTACATAAATTAGGTAAGATTTGATTCTTTGATTTGGTAAACTTCAAGTTCGCACATCCAGCCTGATAACCCTCGTCAACAGCTTAAATCAACGATTAGGTAAAGGAGAATCGGAAGCGATCGCTTTAGGGATTGAGTTGAATGCAGATTATGTTTTGTTAAACGACTCGACAGCCAAAAGAGAAGCGAAAAGACTTGGTTTGAGTATCAAAGGAACGTTGGCTGTTATCAAAAAGATAAACAAAGACGGTAAAATTAATATTGAGAGTCTGGATAGTTTTTACCAAACAGATTATTGAAATTGAGTTTAGGGTTAAGCGGTCTTTTTTTGATGAAATTTTTTCTGAAGATTGAGTGTGACAACTAGCTCATCTATAAACCAAGAGCTTATGCAAGCGATCGCCTTAGAAGTTCAGCTATTCCACAGCATCGATTTACTGACTATCATGAGCTTCCATATATGCTCGCAGTAAGTTATTGATCTGCGTTTGATAACCCCGTCCTTGCGACTTAAACCACTCTAATACATCGCTATCAATGCGTAACGTCACCTGTGCTTTATTTTTTGCCGCAGGTAAACCCCGTCTAACTGTAGCCTTGGCAAACAGTTCTGGTGTAATTTCCGGGCAATCTGATAAATCAATGTCTTCATCGCTCATAGCATCAAGCTTTTGCCAATCAGTCTGAGAGTTGCTCGAAATAGATTCGTTGCTCATATTTGGTTGCCTTTCTTGCAGAAATAATGCGCGTTAAATCACCACGATCTGTATGGACAACAGCCACAACTCGCCCTTGCAACAAGCCAAATGTGACGAAACGCTGTTCTGCATAGCTGTAGCGATCGTCTTCAACCGTCACCGTGTCTCCATCAAATACTGCTGGGATATCAATAAAATCGATTCCGTGTTTGCGAAGATTAGTAAGACGTTTTGCTTCATCCCATTCAAACTCCATCACCGAAACACAGCTACGCTTACCTGATTGTAACGACAAATTGTAGTTACAGCCACTTAGCCCAACGGATCTGCTGGGCTTTGAGATTAAGCTAGAATATTAGTACGAATTATTTTTGCTACTAATTGGTAGGAAGATGAATGTAGGTAAAAACCGTACTTCGTCCCGCTACACGCTTTCGCCCGAAGTCAAGCGAAATAATCCAAATTTTATGAGGAAGGTGAAAACCTCGCCCGAAGTCAAGCGACTTGTTCATCCCTTTCCCCTTTCCCCTTTAACCTTTTCCCTTTTATCCCTTTGAAGTTCTGCTTAATCCAGAGATTAGTGGTTTAACAAAACCTTCTAAAGTACAGGCGCAGCAAGTACGAACAATTTCTAAGCAACGAATTTCAGGTGAAGTATTAAATAGTTTAAATAAAGAGATGATGGTACTAATTGATGCGGCGTTGAAATTGCATTTGGGATTGGTTTGAGTTTGCAGAAAAATAGCGATGTTTAAGTAAAGACTCCAAGTAGAGATATTATGAACCAAAAGCTTACCCAAGCGATCGCTAATGCTAGAAGAAACCAAGCCAAGGGTAGAATCAGGGTGGAGGGTCATAACAGCTAAGAAGGTTAATTATAGATGCCAAAAATATATACTAAGTCGTGGTTGGATAATGATACAGTAGCCGCGTGGATTTTTCTCGCACCAGCATTAATTTTGCTGGGTGTTTTTATCATTTGGCCGATTGCCTATTTGTTCTACCTCAGTTTTACTGCTGGTAGTTTCACCTTAAAAGGTATTTATTGGATAGGCTTAAAAAACTATTGGCGCTTACTACTTAACCCCGACTTCTTGCAAGTCCTGGGTAACACCTTTTATTTTACGATCGCCACCATTATTCCCAGTTTAATTATTTCCTTGGGATTGGCAGTACTATTAAACCGTTCCATTCCTTTGCGGGGCATCCTGCGGAGTGCTTATTTTCTGCCTTCAATTATCTCACTTGTGGCAGCCGGTTTGGGATTTCGCTGGCTGTTTCAAACATCAGGGCCAGTTAACGGACTTTTAGATTTTTTTGGCATTTCAGAAATACCCTGGCTAGGAGACACATTTTGGGCAATGCCAGTAATTATTTTAATGAGCATTTGGAAACAACTGGGTTTCAATATGGTGGTTTTTTTAGCAGGGTTGCAAGCAATTCCTCCCAGTCGTTATGAAGCAGCAGACTTAGATGGAGCAAATGCTTGGCAACAATTTTGGTATATTACTTTGCCGGGATTGCGCCCGACTGTCATATTTGCAATCATCACTACTGCAATTTTTACATTGCGGAGTTTTGAGCAATCTTATGTGATGACTGGCGGTGGGCCACTGAATTCGACTAATTTGCTGGTTTACTACATTTATCAAGAGGCTTTTGGTCAGTTTGATTTTGGTTATGCAGCAGCAGGAGCGACTGTGTTACTAGCAGCAACGTTGGTACTAGTTTATTTGCAACTGCAAACTTGGGGAGAGGAGTAGGGAGCAGGGGAAGCAGGGGGGGAATTTTGGAAGTTGCTAAATTATACCGCAAGTATGCAATGCCAAAAAATGTTGTGCATTCAATTAGAAACAGCTAGAATTTCTACTTCTTATATAGGCTGCGATATTCCCAAGGATTTATAAATTTAGTATCGCTCCAAACGCCGAGCCGTCGTGCCTTCGCCTCAGTTTCAGCTTGTTGAACTAAATCTTTACTAGGACACTTGTTTAAATAGGGACGATACACTTTTGCTAAACCTTCTTGCAACAATACCTGTTGTACAAAAGTACCATTTTTTAAACGGACTTCAGCAATTTTACGCCCATAGCGATCGCTATCAGTGATATTCAAAGTCACGCGTTCGCCTCCTTGTTGCACCAGTTGTTGCACCCGTTCTTGGGCTTTCACACCCCAAGTAAATTGATTGCGATCGCTAGTGCTTCTACTCTGTTTTTCTTTCTTAGTATGAGCTATCTCTGGCGCATCTACACAAGCAAAGCGCACAGTAAAGTTTTTGCCCTCGGTATCTTTCACTACTAAAGTATCGCCATCACTGACTCGCTCAACTGGTTCTCCAGAATTACCGATAAAGCGATCGCAGCCCATCAAATTCAAAATTATGATAATTGCACAAAACCAAAATCGCACTGGTTTAGTTAATTTCTCCATCCAAACTTACCTGCATTACCTCTGTGGGATGATATTAGCAAAATACAAAGATATATTTGTTAACTGTTGACATAGTTACATAGGCAATTCAAAATTCCAAATGGTAAGACCCTCTGGCGGCAACCGAATAGAAAATACAGATTAGTATAAGAATTGTAACCTTCCAATTGTCAGCGGGAATTTCTGATGAACTTCTTGACTAACCTTCTGCATCTAGCTGGTTCAAGTGTCTTTGCCTATTACTCTGCTGCTCAAATTCGTGATTCTAAAACCCGCCCCAACATCCTTGCGGGGTTTCAGTTGGCGGAATCTGGCTCTGTGTCGTTTTTATCTGCACTTAGCGATCGCGCAGCTGCCGAAGGCGATACATGGTTAGCCGAAAAACTAGCAAAACATGCATCAGATGAAACTAGGCATGGTCAAATTTTTGCCCACGCCTTACAACAG
>CAXUOL010000649.1:0-4319 GCA_964252435.1 uncultured Nostoc sp. | reverse complement strand
TTTAGATCCTCTGTTGCGTGGCTGGTTGCTGGAGGATATTGGTAGGGGCGATCGCACAACAAATACACTACTAGTAGAAAATGCGGCGCTAGGCTCTGCTAAATGGGTAGCGAAAGCTTCAGGGATAATTGCTGGCTTACCAGTTGCAGCTAGGGTGTTTCAGATTTTGAATGAAAAAGTCAGCTTTGTGGCGGTTGCGGCTGAAGGTGCATGGTGTGAGCCAGGACAGGTAGTAGCTGAAATTCATGGTTCGCTGGATGCGCTGCTGATGGGGGAACGAGTCGCGCTCAACTTGGCTATGCGGTTGAGTGGAATTGCTACGCTAACTAATATATATGTAGAGAAAATTGCTGATTTACCTGCTCAGTTGGTGGATACGCGTAAAACTACGCCAGGGCTGAGACTGTTGGAAAAGTACGCGACTGCTTTGGGTGGGGCAATTAATCACCGGATGGGGTTGGATGATGCGGTGATGATTAAGGATAATCACATTGCGGCTGCTGGGGGAATTGGAGAAGCTGTTACCCGTATTCGTTCTCAAATTCCTTATCCCTTGACTATAGAAGTAGAGACGGAAAGTTTTGAGCAGGTGAAAGAAGCTTTGCAGCACAAGGCTGACATTATTATGTTGGACAATATGCCTTTGGATATGATGCGTCAGGCGGTACAGTTGATTCGCCGGCAGGATAGCCGGGTGAAAATCGAAGCTTCGGGAAATGTGACTTTGGAAACGATTCGCGCTGTGGCGGAAACGGGTGTTGACTATATTTCTAGCAGTGCGCCGATTACTCAATCGAAGTGGCTGGATTTGAGTATGAGGATTGTACTTTAAATATCATGAGGCGAATCATCCTACTGCAAAGTCGGTGTAATGTCGCATTTTTGGAGGATCAAAGCCTAAAACAATGTCTTCTTTGGGGACACCGAGTTCAACCAACTGGTTTGCAATCCCAACTTCGGTGCCATCTTGTTGAATCCAAATTTTGCTATCGATGATGTCGAGGTGAAGGACAGTGCCATACAGTCGCTTCGAGTCGCGCCAACCAACGTAGACTAGTTGGTAGTGGTCGCGTTCGGTATCGAAAATAGTTTGGGCTTGGATGCGATCGTCCCATACAAGTTTGGCGCGTTCTGCTAGCAGGTTTTGGATGTATTGTCGGTATTCGTTGACGGTAGCCATTGTTGAATTACCTCCCTATCAATATTGTAAATCAACAGGAAAAACTGATTTTACCGAATCAATTACCTAATTCCTACTTTCCTTTTAAGACTCTTTGGCGATTACCCGGTAAAAACCCAAATACTTTTGATAGAATCGGTGGCAATAGTGGTCTGACTAAGGTTGGTAAATTATTCATAATTGCTTCTGTCAATTTATTTAGAATACCCAAGGTTTCCTCAACCCAAGTAGGCTGTCTTTGAGTAACTTCCATGTTTACAAAATAAAGCTTTTCTTCTAAATTTCCTCTTTCCTCATGATAGTAATTAAAATCATTGTTACTTAACTTTCCTGCATTGTGCCAATTAGAAACATCGTCTCCTAATTTCTCAGTGATAGAATAAATCTTAGCGTGGTGTTCTGACTTTTCTAAATCTTCAGTTGAGTATCTATGAATCTCCAAAATCCAGAATCCTTGTTTTTGGTGTATCTTAGACTCAAGTAAGGCGATTTCATTAAAAGCTCTTTTGAAAGCGACTTGAATTATTTTCGTACTCATAAATATCTACAGTATGGAATAAAATATCTCAACAATACACTTAAAGAAAAGAGTAGATAAGTGTTATATTTATTGTTTTGCCACAGATGCAATTATTTTACCATAGAAAAATTACTGGGTTTATTTATATACTCATTAAGTGAAAGTACTTAATATATTATTGCACCAGCTTTGCTCAAGCTACGATGTGAAATAAGAAGGGCGTGAAAAAAGCGATCGCCAACTCATCCTCCAAAAATCACCTGAGAATCATGAAGAACTGCAAATTTATTGTCCTGATGGCGATCACTTTTTGACCTTTTTGGAACTAGATCAACAACGACAGCAAGAAAGACAACGAGCAGAGCAAGCTGAGTCCCAGTTAGAAGCTCTCCGTGCTTTACTACAAGAACGGGGAATTAATCTAGACCAATTGTAATCGAATTTAATTTACAAGTTTAAAAAAATAGCGATCGCCTTAAACAACAGGTTTACTAATTTGCAGCCCCATGATCACTAAGTCCCGTTCAACGCTGTCAAGTTCGGCAATGTTAGGTAAATGTCCCCAGCGTTGAAAACCAAATGTTTCAAAGAGTTTTAAACTGGGCTGATTGTGGGCAAAAATGAAGCATACTAGGCTCTTTATACCCAAACTAGGACTTTCACTAATTGCTTGTGCTAAGAGTTGCCGTCCCAAGCCACACCGATGAAAGCTAGGGGCGATGTAAATACTAATTTCGGCAGTCTTACTATAGGCGGGTCGCCCATAAAAGGATTGGAAACTAAGCCATCCAGCAATTACTCCTTCTACTTCAATTACCCAAAGTGGGCGTTGCAAAGGCGATCGCCCCTTAAACCAAGCAAGGCGACTTTCCACGGATACTGGTTCTAAGTCAGCCGTTGCCATGCGGCTAGGAATTGCAGTATTGTAAATTGCCACAATTGCAGGTAAGTCAGTTTCAGTCGCATGGCGAATGGTCATTGCTACCGTCTCGGAAAAAATCTTCAGAAAATATTCAAAAATAATACAGTGTTAAGAGTAGCAATTCTACGGTTTCTATTGTAATTGTCACAGATACTTTGTCAGGCAGGGATCGTCTACCTTAAATAAGATAATGCCTAACCCTATTAGCAAGTATGCAATGCGCTCTATAAGAGCTACCACAGATGTTATAACTAGAGCAAAATTACAACCTCCTACCTGCTGTATTTTTTCTAACAGAGAAATTTTATAACTTCTTAGTTTTGAATTTTTCAATTCTAACTTTTTATTCCTAAAGCATCATTCAGTATTCATTCTAGAGAAATAGATAAATCGCTCGTGTCAGAAAAAATAAACTTGTTTCTCTGAACATTTATATACCGCTATTGACTTCAAGTTTTACATCAGATAGTAAAAACTCAAATCCTTTAACAGTATAAATTAAAGATAATTTTATCAAGAGTAAATACATAGATAGTTGAGAATTATACATAACAATAAATTGTACTTTGTAGCTATTTTAATAAGAACTGGTTTTAAGTTTGCTTCAATAAGTACAAGTTATATATATAGCTACAGACAGAGGTTGATACCATATATTAGTCTTTAGAATTAATATAAATATCAATTAAGATCAGCAAAAAGTATATGCCTATTCATTGTTTGAAGATTAATGATAAATTTAGTACCAATCAAAATAGTAATATTTCAAAAATTGTTGAGGTAGCACTTTTTATAGATCAAATCAAAAGTAATATTTGGCTTTTTGGTATTCCATCTTGGCTTTTCGGGATAACTGATAGAAGCATAGCCGCATTTGCCGATGGTTATTTATCTCCTATAGAAATATTTCAGCTATTTACAGCCTCTTTCTTTTTTGTGAGTTGGCTATATCTGAAGCCGGAAGAAAGCTTCAATAGTAATGATTTAGACCCTAGCCAATATCAAGAATATCTGAATCGCACTCAAGCTAACAAACTTCAAATAAAAAAGCTCCACATGATAAGCCAGGAGTATATTTTACCGTTTCCTTATATTTGCCAAATTTATCATCTATTGAGCTTAAAGCATTTGGAAACAGTTCATAAATTTAGCCTTAATAACCTGAAAATTTTTCAAATTAGCCACTTTCAGCCCACAAAGACTGGTGGAATAATCAAATTTCAAACAATATTAGACTCGCCAGCAAATCCTTTGAGAATTTGGCGACAACCTATTGTAGAGGTGGATTTGATATTACATACCCCTTACACTGTTGAACTGAGTATTCCAGTCTATAATAACAAAAGGATAATTGTTGTATTTCATGCTTTCCCATTAAATGACTCAGAACATCAGTTTTTTATAGATATTTATAGTGACCTAGAGTGGCCAAAGCCATTATTACAAATAATATTGCATTTTGCTTCTTGCTTGACGCTATTTGAAGATTTGCCGTATTTAAGAGCTTTAGCTGATACAAATATAGGGCGTTTATTCAACTTAAGTAAAACTTCAACTCACGAGACTGCATTGCTGTTTAAAAGATTCGTTGAGCTTTATGGTTCGAGTGGAGAACCAATTAAATTACTTGAGGGAAGGGAAGATAGTTAGGAGTTAGGAGTTAGGAGTTAGGAGTTAGGAGTTAGGAGTTAGGAGTT
>CAXUOL010000648.1:0-4323 GCA_964252435.1 uncultured Nostoc sp. | reverse complement strand
GCAAACGGTGTCGCCGGGGGTTTCAATCCCCAGACAACACCTTACACCCTTACACCCCTTTGTGACACTTGCGTAAGTCCTATAATCCCTAAGTACCCCGATAAATTGGGGTATTTTGATTATTGACATGATTCACGCAATGTGTTAATAATAATAGTTTGTGGAAACTTTACTTCTTAATATAAGCTCTTGGCTAACGTCATTGTCATAGGTGCCCAATGGGGCGATGAAGGAAAAGGTAAAATAACTGACTTACTCAGCCGTTCCGCAGATGTTGTGGTGCGTTACCAAGGGGGTGTCAATGCTGGACATACGATTGTAGTTCAAGGTCAGACCTTTAAACTGCACTTGATTCCCTCTGGGATTTTGTATCCAAATACCGATTGCATTATCGGCTGTGGAACAGTCATCGATCCACAGATTTTGATCGCAGAACTCGACCAACTAAAAGAGTTAAATATTTCCACTGACCACCTGCTGATATCTGAGACAGCCCACGTAACGATGCCTTATCATCGATTGATTGACCAAGCATCTGAAGAACGACGGGGAAGCCATAAGATCGGCACAACAGGTCGGGGCATTGGGCCGACTTATGCTGACAAATCTGAACGTACAGGCATTCGGGTTTTAGACTTGATGGATCCGGATGGGCTGCGTGAGCAGTTGGAGTGGACGATTAATTATAAAAACGTCATTTTAGAAAAGCTTTACAACTTACCGCCTCTAGATGCACAAGAGGTGATTGAGCAGTATTTGGGGTATGCAGAACGCTTGCGGCCTTACGTTGTTGATACATCGTTGAAAATATCTGATGCGATTCAGCGACGGCGGAATATTTTGTTTGAAGGCGCACAAGGTACGCTCCTAGATTTAGATCACGGAACTTATCCCTATGTCACCTCCTCTAACCCAGTGGCAGGTGGGGCTTGCGTTGGTACTGGGGTAGGGCCGACAATGATTGATCGGGTAATTGGGGTGTCGAAAGCCTATACAACCCGTGTGGGAGAGGGGCCATTTCCCACTGAATTGGATGGAGAATTGGGAGAATTATTGTGCGATCGCGGTGCCGAATTTGGCACAACCACCGGACGCAAACGGCGCTGTGGCTGGTTTGATGCCGTCATCGGTCGTTATGCCGTGCGGATTAACGGCATGGATTGTATGGCGCTGACCAAACTGGATGTTCTTGATGAATTAGAGGAAATCAAAGTTTGTGTCGCATACAACATAGATGGCGATCGCAGCGAACACTTCCCCACCAGTTCTCGTCAATTTGCTAGATGTCGCCCCATCTACAAAACCTTACCAGGGTGGAAAGTGTCAACAACCCACTGCCGCACCCTAGAAGACTTGCCACAAGCAGCATTGGACTATCTCAAATTCTTAGCCGAATTGATGGAAGTTCCAATTGCGATCGTTTCACTAGGAGCCAGCCGCGATCAAACCATAATCGTAGAAGACCCCATCCACGGGCCCAAACGCGCTTTACTGCACCCCGACGGCACACCTGCTACCCTACTTAGTGCTTAGTTAAGAGTGAGGAGTTAAGAGTTAAGAGTGAGTAATTAAATCAAAACTCCTAACTCCTAACTCCTAACTCCTAACTCCTAACTCCTAACTCCTAACTCCTAACTCTAATTAACAACTAACAACTTCTATGGCTATTACAGTCGAATCTCAAAAACGTCCAGAAGGCAGCAAGCCAAGAGCTTTGCGCCGTGCTGGACTGATACCTGCCAATTTGTATGGTCATAAGGGTACAGAATCCATTTCTTTGACCATTGAGGCCAAAACTGTTGAGCGTTTGCTCAAAAGAGCTTCCGTCAATAACACCTTGATTGAGTTGAATATTGCTGATGCACCTTGGCGTGGCAAAACCTTGCTGCGGGAACTTCAGATCCATCCTGCCAAAGGTACGCCTTATCACCTCAGCTTTTTCGCAGTTGCTGGCCACGGCGACACCACTGTAGAAGTTCGGTTGCGTTTTGTGGGAACTGCTGTTGGTGTTAAACAAGAGGGTGGCGTGTTAGACACCGTAGTCACTGAATTACAAGTTAGTTGTGCGCCAGAAAACATCCCAGATGTGATCGAAATTGATGTGTCTAACCTGCAAATTGGCGACAGCTTGAGTATTAGTGATATACCCTTTCCTGAAGGTGTTACACCTCTAGCTGAATCAGAGCGACTTGTTGTCAGCGTTTTGCCACCACAAATTAGCGCTGAAGATGCTGGGACAGAAACTGAAACTGAGGCAGTTTCTTAAGCTAGGTAAACTGTGTAATAATTTTTGATGACACC
Source organism: uncultured Nostoc sp. (assembly GCA_964252435.1). Taxonomy (GTDB): domain Bacteria; phylum Cyanobacteriota; class Cyanobacteriia; order Cyanobacteriales; family Nostocaceae; genus Nostoc. Next base: position 2,022 of record CAXUOL010000648.1, on the reverse strand, counting down.
AGGGGGGAACTCCTGGTTTTTTTGTATTTGAACCGTAGAGGCGCAGAGAACGCAGAGGACAGAGATGACAGAAGCGACTCTTCCAGCTTTTATTGAGCAAATGTTGCAGCCGGGATTTTATCCCCATAAGGTAACAGAACCCATTCAACTAATTCAAACTCACATTTCTTATGTGGTGTTGACTGGAGATTACGCTTATAAACTAAAAAAACCGATGAATTTTGGTTTTTTAGACTTTTCCACCTTAGAGAAGCGGCAGCATTTTTGTCAGGAAGAGTTGCGGTTAAATCAGCGGGGTGCTGGTGAATTGTATTTGGAAGTTTTGCCCATAACTCTGGTAGGGGAGCAATACCAGTTAGGAGGAACGACCGAGGCTGTAGAATATGTCCTGAAAATGCGCCAGTTTCCTCAAGAGTCGCTATTAAGTACACTTTTTGAACAGGGTAAGTTAAATGAGACACTCCTAGCTGAGTTAGGACGGGTGGTTGCTCAATATCATGCCGAAGCACAGACGAATGATTACATTCGCACTTTTGGCGAAGTGCCAAATGTCTCGGCTGCCTTTGATGAGAATTATCAGCAAACTGAGAAGTATATTGGTGGCCCCCAAACTCAGGCGCAATTTACAGAAACAAAGCAATATACAGATAACTTTTTTGCCGAACGTCCAGAATTATTTGCCAGCAGAATTCACAACAATTATATTCGTGAATGTCACGGAGACTTACACCTAAAAAATATTGCCCTGTGGCACGATAAAATTTTATTGTTCGATTGCATTGAATTTAATGAGCCGTTTCGCTTTGTTGATGTGATGTATGATGTAGCGTTCACGGTGATGGATTTGGAAGCGGGGCAGCGTAAAGACTTGGGTAATGCGTTTTTGAATGCCTATATAGAACAAACTGGAGACTGGGAAGGCTTACAAGTGCTGCCCTTGTATTTAAGTCGTCAAGCTTATGTCCGGGCAAAGGTGACATCATTTTTACTAGACGATCCGAGTGTACCCGCGACGGTGAAGGAAGAAGTGACAAAAACCGCTGCCGACTATTACAAACAGGCTTGGGAATACACTAAACCAAAACTGGGACAACTAATTTTGATGTCGGGGTTGTCGGGTTCTGGTAAAAGTACCACAGCAAGGTTTTTAGCTCGTCAACAAGGAGCGATTCACCTGCGTTCTGATGCGGTGCGGAAGCATTTAGGGGGAATTTCTTTGTGGGAAAAGGGTGGCGATGATTTGTATACACCGGAGATGACCGAGAAAACTTACACACGGCTGTTGGAATTAGGGATTATCCTAGCTAAACAAGGTTTTTCGGTAATTTTAGATGCCAAGTATGATAAACAACAATTACGGCAAGAAGCGATCGCACAAGCTACAAAACATCAACTTCCTATTCAGATTATCCAATGCACAGCACCGCTGGAAGTTCTAAAAGAGCGTTTGAACAATCGCACTGGTGATATTGCTGATGCCACCGCCGATTTATTAGCCTCACAAATCAAACAAGCTGAACCTTTCACTGAAGAGGAACAACCTTATGTAAAGATTTGGGATACAACTCAACCACAACAGGCACAATAAAAATAATTCGTAATTCGTAATTCGTCATTCGTAATTCGTAATTAGTTAAATAAGTTTTTCATTCTATGGCAGACAAAAAGAACGACTTTTTCAGTATTTCTCCCAGCTTCTTTTCTCAACTATTATTTGGGGCATTTTTAACATTTATATTAATAATGACCGGCTCCGCACCAGCCCTGAGCATCTTCTTGGGAATCATGGGCGGTTTCATCTTAAGCTGGATCACAAATTTAACCGATAATAGCCCCCAGGCTCCAGCTGTCGCCTCATCTGATGGTGTCGATACGGGATTGAAATACTGGTTATTTTTCATGCTGGGTTTTGTATATTTAGGCTATCCAGCACCCATGAGTATCTTGCTAGGTGGATTAGGCGCTTTAGCTGGAGGCTGGATTACTGCTTGGTGGGGAAGTAAGGAAGAAACTAGAACTCAG
>CAXUOL010000647.1:0-4356 GCA_964252435.1 uncultured Nostoc sp. | reverse complement strand
GGTGTGGGGGTGTAGGGGGGGAAGAAAAGCGCCCCAACCACCCGCATCAAAAGCCCTGCCCCTTGGGGCAACCGTGTTGGACGGGGTTTCAATCCCCGGACAACACCTTACATCCTTAAACCCTTACACCCCTAATGAACAAATCCCCCGCTACCTAATACTTGGATATGGCGATCGCATCATAAACTTCAGTAGTACGCTTTCCCTGAGTACTAAGTATAATTCCACTGGTAAAAAATGTAGAGCGATCGCGAGTCAATAAATCGCTATATATCCCTCTTCTGTCACTTTCCGAGTATTCTGAATAAAAGGATTAAAAGAAAAAACTCTGGAAGGTAAGTAGGGCAATGGATGTAGAATTACAAATTCTCAAACATTTGGCAAGAGATCCTCACCCAACGGTTGCGATCATAGATGAATATTGTGCAGAGTATAAAGACTTATTTAAAGAAGTAAGGAATTATGAGTGCTACAAATATTTACACATGGGGATAATATCAACGATAAAACGAAAATCGTTACCAGAGATAGCAAAGGTAGTGAGCATAAATTCGGCACAGTCATTACACCATTTTTTAGCAAATTCAGATTGGTCAGTCGATAAGTTAAAACAACGAAGATTAAATAAGTTAAAGAAACAATTAGATGGTCGGGCAATTACATTAGTAATAGATGAAACAGGAGATAGGAAAAAAGGTAAAAAGACTGATTATGTAGCTAGACAATATTTAGGAAGTGTAGGGAAAGTAGATAATGGAATAGTTTCAGTCAATGCTTATGGAGTTTATGCTAATATAACTTTTCCCTTAATGTTTAAAGTATTTAAACCAAAAGTAACATTAAAGGAGTCAGATAAATATAAAAATAAAATAGAGTTAGCATCAGAGATAATTACAGAGTTAATGGAATCAGGGTTCAATATTGAATTAGTATTGGCTGATAGTTTATATGGTGAAAGTAGCCAATTTATTAGAAAAATTGCTGAATATAACTTAGGTTATGTGGTGTCAATTAGAACTAATCATGGAGTCTGGCTACCAGCAGGGCAAAGCGTTAGGGCAAATAAGTGGTGTAAATTTGAGAGAACATTTAGCAATCAAAAATCAGAGACAAGATATATTAGGGAAATAATTTATGGTAAAAAAAGAGCCATAACTTACTGGGAAATAACTACTGATCCAGAAACCATGCCGGAAAATTCTACCTCCTTCGTGATGACGAATCTGCAAGGTAATCTCAAGAAAATCTTAGGTGACTTATATGGATTAAGAACCTGGGTAGAATATGGGTTTCGACAATGTAAACAGGAACTAGGCTGGACAGATTACCGTTTCACTAATTTTCAACATATTGAGAGATGGTGGGAAATTATTTTTTGTGTTTACACGATGATTAGTTTAAATTCTCCAACCTTGTTAGGTTTAAATCAATCTTGTCAACTTGAGACTGAGACACAAGAAAATAATGATGTTGATTTTTCTAATCATCCACAATGGAACCATGAATATGGATGGAAGAATACTTTAAATAATCTACGTCTCATTATCCAACCACTTTTACTATTTTGGTTGATTTATCCCTGGTTAAGTATTTTCCCTAATTCACATTTATTATTAGGATTCAATCATTTAATTGCTGCAATGAATCAATTTAAACCCTCTTATGCTTCTGGATGATTTAGCTCCTGAACTACTTGCTTATCTCGGAAAGTGACAGAAGAGGGATATAACAGTCGAAGCATAGGTTAGGACTATGTTGGTTGCTCAAACCTTTGATAACACTGAGTTTCTACTCAGCACTCAGCACTCAGCACTTTGCTATACAGCGTATTTTAGGTAAATGAAGTAGGGGCACAACATATTGTGCCCCTACGATTATCTGTACTGGGTTGAGTAGCTGTGAATAGGCGAGATTATCTGTAGGGTGGGGCATCACCCCACCCAAAATTGTTATCCCATCATCTCAGCAGTTTTCTTCTTATCCAACTTCAGAATCAACACACCCAAAGGTGGTAAACATAAATCCAGAGAATAAGGACGACTGTGCAAAGACCAATCATCCGTCCATTTACCACCTAAGTTGCCCATATTGCTGCCGCCATACTGACGCGCATCACTATTGAACAACTCGGTATAAAATCCCTTTTGCGGCACACCGATGCGGTAGTGAGAATGGGGCTGTGGTGTAAAATTGCAAACGACGATCGCAAAATCATCAGAATCTTTGTCACGACGCATGAAGGAAACTACACTATGGCGATTATCGCTACAATCAATCCACTCAAACCCAGGTTCTGCAAAATCCTGGGTATACAAGACTGGTTCAGAACGGTAGAGATGGTTCAATTCCCGGAAAAACGTTTTTAACTGTTGGTGGGCTTCATGTTGCAATAAATGCCACTCCAAATCAGCCCAAGCATTCCACTCACTCCACTGCCCAAACTCCATACTCATAAACATGGTTTTCTTGCCTGGGTGAGCAAACATATAGCTAAATAAACAACGCACATTAGCTAACTTCTGCCATGTATCTCCTGGCATTTTACCGATGATATTGCTCTTACCATGCACCACTTCATCGTGGGACAAGGCCAGCATGAAGTTCTCGCTGTGGTTATACCACATACTAAAGGTGATGTTGTTTTGGTGGAACTGACGGAACCAAGGGTCCATGCTGAAATAATCCAGCATATCGTGCATCCAGCCCATATCCCACTTTAAGTTAAAACCCAGTCCGCCTGTATAGGTAGGCCAAGATACCATTGGCCAAGAAGTAGATTCTTCCGCAATTGAGAGAATACCAGGGAAATAGCTAAAGATAATGTGATTTACCTGACGCAGAAAATCTGCTGCTTCTAGGTTTTCTCTGCCGCCGTACTGATTGGGCAGCCATTCTCCTGGTTCGCGGCAATAATCGTTATAGAGCATTGAGGCAACAGCATCGACACGAATCCCGTCAATGTGGTACTTGTCGAACCAGAAGAGGGCATTTGCTGCTAAGAAATTACTGACTTCACGGCGACCGTAGTTGAACACCAAAGTACCCCATCCTTTGTGTTCGCCTTTGCGGGGGTCTGCGTGTTCGTACAGGTGGCTACCATCAAAGAAAGCTAAACCATGTCCATCTTTGGGGAAGTGACCGGGAACCCAATCTACAATTACCCCTATATCATTTTGGTGACATTTGTCAACAAAATACATGAAATCTTCGGGGCTGCCAAAACGGGAGGTAGGGGCATAGTACCCAGTTACTTGATAACCCCAAGAACCATCAAAGGGATGTTCCGCAATGGGTAGCAATTCTAGATGGGTGTATCCTAATTCTTTGACATAAGGAATGAGTCGGTCAGCTAGTTCTCGGTAGGTAAGAAAACGTGCGCCCGGTTTTAGTTCCGAAACGACAACTACAGGTTCGGTTTCACCATTGGGGAGTTTAGCCGGTTCTGCGCTCGAAGCGTGTAACCAAGAGCCTAAATGTACTTCGTAGACTGAGACAGGCTGGTTAAGGGGTTCAGTGCGACGCCGCTTTTCTATCCAGTTTTCATCACTCCAATTGTAAGTATCTAAATCAGTGACAATGGATGCTGTTTTCGGACGGGGTTCCTGCTGGAAACCGTAGGGATCGGATTTTTCGTAAATGTGTCCTTCAAAATTTTTGATTTCATATTTGTAATGCTCTCCCACACCAATTTCAGGAATAAATAATTCCCAAACTCCAGTGGGGCCTTTACGCATCTGGTTTTTACGTCCATCCCAGAGATTAAAATCTCCCAACAATGAAACATTACGAGCGTTAGGTGCCCAAACAGCAAAATAAACACCTTTAACGCCATCTATCTCCGTGGGGTGCGCTCCCAATTTTTCATATATCCGGTGATGGTTGCCTTCACTAAACAAATGCAAGTCAAAATCTGTCAAGCGGGGAGAACGGAAAGCGTAAGGGTCATAGATGACACGCTCATGTTCTCCTTCTTTAATCCGTAACTGGTAGTTTGCCAGTTCGGCAGTTTCAATGGTGCATTCAAAAAAGTGAGGATCGTGCACCGTTTGCATTGGGTATTCCTTGCGTTGTTCGGGAAGAACGACCCATGCTGCACTTGCATTTGGTAGGTAGGCCCGCACAGCCCAGACAGTTTTGCCGTCTTGCTCTATGGGATGAGAACCTAGTATTTCAAAGGGATCGTTATGCTGATTCCAAACGATGCTGTTAACCTGTTCAGAGGCGATCGTGGTCATGGACATGAAGCTACCTAAGTGAAATAACGTGATTGACTAAATCTACTTTTTTAATATCTATATATATTCTTTACATTTATTTGCAATTTTGTCGCCACAGTTATCCTACATCAGAATGGGG
>CAXUOL010000646.1:0-4364 GCA_964252435.1 uncultured Nostoc sp. | reverse complement strand
GGAGTTAGGAGTTAGGAGTTTGGAGTTTGGAGTTTGGAGTTAGGAGTTTGGAGTTAAAAGTTTTGAATAAATAAGTTTCTTCAACTCATAACTCATAACTCATAACTCATAACTCATAACTCATCACTCATCACTCATAACTCATCACTCATCACTCATAACTCATCACTCATCACTCCTAACTCATCACTCCTAACTCATAACTCCTAACTCATAACTCCTAACTCCTAACTCATTACTGCATTTGCAGTCGCTAAGGCTTCTACTAAGCCACGCACTGCGGCAATCATTGCGACTTCGCTATTGAGTTGGTTGATGGCGGAACCAACACCAACACCAGCAGCACCAGCCGCGATCGCTAACGGTGCGGTAACGTTAGAAATGCCTGAAGCACACAATACTGGCACTGACACCACACGCGAAATCTCAAAAGCTGCTGCCAAGGTGGGAGCAGCTTTTTCAATTAATCCTAGAGTTCCGGGGTGAACTGGGTTACTGCTAGTACCGCCTTCGGTTTGGATAATATCTGCTCCCGCTTTCACCAGTTCTTCTGCTAGCTGTACTTGTTGATCTAGTTCTAGGATGTGGGGAACGGTGACAGATAGGGTAATTTCTGGGAGGAGAGCGCGGGTTTGCTTAGTCAGCGCTAGCACTTCTGGAGCTTCAAAACGACGCCCTTGAGCATAGAAGGAATCAAAATTCCCGATTTCAATTAAATCAGCACCAGCTGCCACTGCTTGCACAAATTTATCTGGCTCTACTGCTGACACACAAATAGGTAAATTTGTCAAACTTTTAGCTAGTTGGACTAAAGCTGGATTGGCGGCAATATCGACAAAAGTAGCACCGCCAAATTCAGCAGCTTTGACAGTAGCAGCGACGCTAGCGGCGTCGAAGTTATTCAAACCGCTGATCACTTTTAGAACGCGGCGGTTATTAAATGCACGTTGGAGTATGGAATGCATCGTCATAGTTTGGCTTTTGAAGCTACGAAAATTAGGTATATTCTACCGTCCCTCAGTTGATGAGAGACTAAATCACTATGGTAGTTGTCAAATATTGATAATTTATCCTTATTGCCACTAATCAAAGTTTTGCCATCTGTACTGAAAGCGATCGCATAAACTTCTAGTTCCATCCATCTTAGTCTGTAGGGCCTTTTACCACTACCCTAGTCAAACTCTGGAGGCCATAAATCTGCAATTGGTACTTCCCATCCTGGGAGCAGTTCGGGAACTGTTAAAATATCGCCATCACGAAGTATTATTGGCTCTTGTCCAAAGTTGTAAACTTCAACAATCCGCTCATCTGGATTGAGCAAAATTCCTACCTTAGTTCCCAAACTCAGAAATTCTTGAATTTTTGCTCTCAGATCCTCTAAATTATCGCTAGGGGACTTCACCTCTACAGTCAAATCGGGAGCCAATTGAGCAAAGGACTTGGGGCTGCGACGCAAGCGTTCGGCTAAAACAAATGAGGCATCTGGTGCGCGCAAATCTGAATTGGGCAATCTGAAACCAGCGCTAGAAGCTGCTGTTCGTCCCAGTTTGCGCGGTCTAACCCAGTTACGTAATTGAGCTACCATTTCAGCTGCGACTTCATCTGATTCGTATCCTGATGGACTCATAACAATAATATTACCCTTGACTAGTTCCATACGAAAGTCAGGATGCTGTTGCTGCATTTGCTCCAAGTCTTCAAGCGTTAGGGACATAAAACCTCTAATTATCACACGCCTTGTATTTATATTATGGAGACAACAGAACTCTCCAGGTGCGATCGCCCCATAAATTCCCCTGACTTTTTACAGGATGTAGAAAGAGGAGATTGGTTTTACTAAGTGAATTTTCCTAATTACTTTCTGCGTTTAAGATCAAACTTTATTTCCTGCGACTATGACTTCAGATACCAAAACCATTTTTGATATCCTGACTGATGAAGAGTCTGCCATCGACTGGAACCAACTGCTGGCCGAAATCCTGGTCGCTTTCGATTGCTCTAAAGGTAGCATCCATACCCTAGATAAAGACAGCCAGTTATTGCACCTAAAGGCTTACCAAGGCATTCCAGAATTGCTTTTGCCTAAAATGACGGTAATTACCATTGGTAAAGGGATGGCTGGTGTCGCCGCCGAACGCAAGCGACCTGTACAGATTTGCAACCTGCAAACTGACGAATCAGGAGTAGCGAGGCCCTCAGCAAAAGAAACGAAGGTAGAAGGTTCCATCGCAGTGCCACTGATGCTGAATGGCCGATTGCATGGTATCTTGGGCATTGCCAAGCCACTTCCCTACGAATTTACTCCCGAAGAGGAAGAGACACTGATGGAGATAGCAGAGGCTATTAGCGGTAAAATCGCCAGTTAAAAGCTAATAGTATTGCTTATTTCTCAAAATACTCCATTGCTGTTTGTACTTTCTCAACTTGTCTGGGTGCTTGCATTTCGTTAAAGAGTGCGTAGGCGTAGCCCGTCGCAGACATCGCTTGGATAAAACTTTCCCTACTCTGGTCAATTTCACCCATTTTTTTATGAGTCAATGCCAACTGATAATAAGCCTCAGCTAAGTCTGATTTAGCACCGATTTTATTGAGGATTTCTATTGCTTCTGAATGATAAAAAATTGCCCTGGTAAATTCTCCCTGTTCTCGAAAAAGTTCAGCCAGAGAACTTATAGCTTTAGCTTTAATCTGGGTAAAGTTGTTTTCTTCAGCATGAAATATAGCTCGTTGGCACAATTCAAAGGATTTTTTTAGATTACCCAAATTCTTATAAGTTAAGCAGAGACTTACTAAACTATGCCCGATTCCCCATAAAGTTACTCTAGTTGATGATGACATAGCAGAAAAAGCTTGTTCAGCAAGATAAAAAGCATCTTCTCTGCTACCAGAGAATGATTTTATTAAAGCCAAACAGCATTGAGAGTACGCCATATAATCATCAAGATTGCTATTTTGTTCAGCAAGGCTACAAACAGCATTAAAACAATCTTCGGCTGCTTCTATTTCCCATAATTCAAGCTTGCAAAGTCCTGTATTGAACCAAATAGAGATTTTTGTTTGCTTTTCATCTAGCTCTTCTAATATTTCTCCTGATTTCTCATAGCACTCTATGGCTTCTCTAACACAACCGATAATTCGATATGTATATCCAAGGATAATGTAAAGTTTAATCAGTCTTTTTTGGGATTTTACATCATCTATTATCCGCTTAATTACGGAAAAGTTTTTCTGGAGCAGCCCCAACTGGTAAAAGGAAGAACCCAAAGGCAGTCCTGCACCCCACTTGTTACCTCTTCCTTGTAAAATTACATCGCCCGCTTGCTCAAAATCACTAATTTCTACATAGTGATAATAAGCTTCTAAAGCAGTTAAAGCATCTGTAATATTTTTGATGGCTGCAACTCGTTGCGTCCAAAATTCTGCGGCTTTTCGGTTTACTAATTCCCATTCTTCACTGACTAACCTTAACCGACTAATTGCTTCATCACGAATTACCGGATGCAGCCAATATTGTCCTTTTTTTGCTTCTATTAAAGACAAATCTTGCAGAGCTTTAATTACCCGTCTCCGTTGTTGTTCTGGTACATCCCAAAGCAAAGATAAAACTCCTTCAATAGGCACTGAAGTAATATCTTGATAACGATAGCATCCTAAGCGACACAAGAGGCAATAGGCTTCTAAGTCATTCGTTTTGAGTCGCGTAAATTGACTGGCAACTAAATCTTTTAACTCTCTTTCTATTAATAAATATGTACAGTTTTCCTGCCAATAGGCGTGTATATCACCAGAAAAATCTGTCAATATTGCTCCTCGGAGAATTTGCATTGCTTTGGCATTACCTCCATAAGCTCTACACATTTCACTGAGAATAGTAGAATCACAATTGATATGGTGACGGCTGAAAAACTGTCGCCATGCTTCATCATCTAAACCTTCGAGTGGATAGAGATGAACCTCTACACTAGACTCACGCAAGCGCTCACGACTTGTTACTAAAGTAACTGAATGCACATCCGAATCTGCTAATACTCTCAATAGCTCAACATAAGGGCGACGATATTCTAGGAACTTGCCATTTTTATCGAGAGCAGTTTCTAGATTATCAATAAATACTCCAATTTTAGAAGTTTGTTCTCGGAGTTTGCGCCGTAGTCGTTCTAAGCTGATACCAAAGTCTCCTCCTGGTTCTTCGTTAAAGTATCGCCGTAGCCATTCTTCAACTACACTCTCTACAGGAGTAAGGTTTTGGATTTCCGTGGCCATCCACAGTTCTAGTACAAAATTAAATTTTTGACTTTTAAAATATTTGCGTGCTAATCTGGTTTTGCCAACACCACCTTCACCCTGGATGAGGATAACTTTTT
>CAXUOL010000645.1:0-4379 GCA_964252435.1 uncultured Nostoc sp. | reverse complement strand
CTTTTAACCGAAGCCGAGGACAACTGCCAGATACGATAGAGGAGCCGCGCTTATTTAAAGTCGATCCTTCCCAATTGCCGGTTTATGAATTGGCACTGACATCTGCCTCGTTGCCAGGTAAAGATTTACGCGTATTTGCTGATGAAGAGTTAACCCGTGAACTCAGTGTCGTGCCGGGAGTCGCTTCAGTCGATGTATCTGGCGGTGCTGAGGAAGAAGTACGAGTGCTTGTTGACTTAAACCGATTGCAAGCTTTAGGCGTGGGGTTAAATGATGTCTTAGATGAATTAACAGCCCGTAACCAAGATACTTCTGGTGGTCGGATTCTAGGGCAAAATTCCGAGCCATTGACTCGGACTGTAGGACGTTTCCAAAATGCCAGAGAAATTGAAAACCTCTCCTTGCAAGTTTCCTCTTCTTCTCCCACTACTGCTAATCCCACTAATATTACTACCACTACCACTACTACCCTTGCACCCTCTCGCCGCGTCTACTTGCGAGACTTTGCTGAGGTAATTGACGATACAGAAGACCAGCGAGTATTTGTTTACCTCAACCGTCAGCCGGCGGTGAAATTTTCAATTCAAAAGCAGCCTGAAGCCAACACAATCACAGTTGTAGATGCTGTGAAGCGGCGAATTGAACAATTACGGCAATCGGGTTTAATTCCAGCAGATATGACTTTGAGTCCCACCACAGATGAATCTGTCTTCATCCGTAACTCTTTAAATGATGTCATCTTTTCAGGGATTTCTGGGGCATTGTTAGCAGCAGCAGCAGTGTTGTTATTTTTGGGATCATTCAGGCAAACATTGATTATCAGTTTGACGATTCCGCTGTGTACTCTGGCAGCGATCGCTTTGATGAAAATCTTTGGCTTGACTTTGAATGTGTTTAGTTTGGCAGGTTTAACATTAGGAGTCGGTCAAGCAATTGATACATCCGTTGTGATCCTAGAAAACATTTCTGAAAAAGCGGGGATGACTCCCAATCAGAAAGAGATGGAGGCAGAGGGGCAGAAGAAAAATTCAAAATTCTTTATTGACAGTGCCATTAATGCTTCCCAAGAAGTGGAATCTGCTTTAGTTGCTGCTACAGGTGCTAACTTAGTTTCTGTAGTGCCATTCCTCTTAATTGGCGGCTTTATTGCACTGCTATTTAATGAACTGATTCTGACAATTAGCTTCGCAGTCGCAGCATCCCTTGTTGTCGCCATCACAGTAGTGCCGATGCTGTCTTCTCGACTCTTGGGAATTCGCTGGTCTAGTCGGATTAGTGAATTTTGGCTGCTTAGACAATTTAATCACCGATTTGAAGATGCGACGCGGGGATACGGTAACTTCTTAACCAAGGTGTTACGCTATCGGTTTTTTGTAGTAACTGCTGCTTTGGTAATTTTAGGCGGCAGCAGCTTCTTGATGTTTGGTCAAATTCCCCAAGAAATTTTACCCCGCATCAGTACTGGTCAAGCTAACTTGAGAGCGCAGTTTCCTCCTGGTACACCTTTAGCAACTTCTGAAAAAGTTATGCAAATTGTCGATGACATTTTGCTCAAACAACCAGAAACCGAGTCTGCTTTCACAACTGTGGGTGGTTCTTTGTTTGGTAGCAATACTACAGAGAATCCTTTACGTGCCAGTAGCACCATCAATCTAAAACCAGGCACAGATGTCGAAGCCTTCGTCAAAAAAGTAACTCAGGAATTTAACAAACTCAACTTAGCAGGAATTCTGCTGCGCCTCAATCCTGGTCAGGTGCGGGGTTTAATCTTGAGTAATTCTCCAGTGCAAGGGTCAGAAGTTGACGTGATTCTGCAAGGTGAGAATGAAGAAAACTTAACGCAAGCAGGCGCTCAAGTGCTGCAAGCATTGCAGGAAAGGGCAAAATTAGCAACATTCCGACCAGATGCCGACCCCCGACAACCCGAAATCCAAATTCGCCCTGACTGGGAACGGGTTTCGGCTTTAGGGTTGAGCGCAGGGCAAATTGGTGCAACAGTTCAAACAGCAATTGAAGGTTCAGTTCCGACACAAATTCAACGCGGTAATCGTTTAGTTGATGTGCGGGTGCAGCTAAATAAAGAAGCGATTGCGCGTCCTTCCCAGTTAGAGCAATTACCGCTATTTACAGAAAATAATCAACTAATCCGCCTTTCAGACGTTGCCAACATTCAAGAAGGTCAAGCGCCTGGTGAGGTGCAACGGATTAATCAGCGCCAAGCTTTTATTGTCGCAGGAAATCTCAGCGAGGGAGCTAGTCTTGGTGAAGCGATCGCAGAAGTCAACGAGGTACTCAAAGATGTAGACTTACCTGATGGCGTTTCAATTGTGCCTAGTTCTGCCCAAGAAACGAATCAGCAACTTCAGGATGCTTTAAAAACTTTGGGAGCGTTGGCAACGTTCTTAATCTTTGTAGTCATGGCGGTGCAATACAATTCGCTGATTGACCCATTGGTAATTATGTTCACCGTACCACTAGCGTTAGCTGGGGGAATTTTTGGACTTTACATTACCCAAACTGCAATTGGCGCAACTGTAATTGTTGGTGTCGTGCTGCTGGTGGGAATTGTGGTGAACGCAGGGATTCTGATGGTAGAACTGGCGAATCAAATTCGGGAAGAAGTTGGTTGTACTCGCCAAATTGCGATCGTGAAAGCTGCACCTCAACGTTTGCGCCCAATTATCATGACTACAGTCACAACTATCTTGGGACTGTTTCCTTTGGCATTGGGTATTGGCGAAGGTTCTGAGTTTTTGCAGCCTTTAGGGATTGTAGTTTTCTTTGGGATGGCGATCGCAACGATGCTGACATTATTTATCATCCCCTGTTTTTATATTCTGCTGCACGATTTGCTTGGTGGAAATTGGGCAAAGCCAGTGTTAACCCGATTGCGTGGAGTTACGAAAAAACTTATCAGCTAATCAGCATTTAAGTTGCACATAGCGCAATACCGATTTTGCTGGTGATTGCGATCCCTGTTTCTTTCTGAAGTGGTTAAAAATAGACAGCCGTTTGCCATAGTTTCTAAACCTTATAACCATTTCAGACATCCATTTAGACATCACCCCTGTTCTAACCAAGCCAGCTTTTCCCCAATGCTAAAAACAAAGTTTTCCAAAGTTTATGATGCTCAGGGTCAACAAAACGATAATCTTGGCTGAGTAAGTGAATAAAAACTAATACCTCACTGAAAGGCATTCTTTCTTGTTTGTGCTTTTTGTGCTTGAAAGCTTATGCTGATCCGCCCCGCCACAATAACTGACGTACCCGCAGTTTTACCAATGGTTGCCAAAATTTGTGCTTTGCATAAGTCTTGGGATTCTGCCAAGTATGGTTTTCTACCGCATCCAGAACAGCGTTATGAGCAATGGTTGACGCGTTTGGCAAATAGCGATGGACGCAGTGTATTTCTAGTATCCGAAAATGAAGGGCAAATTGTAGCTTTTCTGGTAGCAACAGTTGAGCGAGAAATACCAATTTATCGGTTACAGGAATTTGCTTTTATTCATGATATCTGGGTCGAGCCGGAATATCGCCAAAACGGAATTGCGCGGCAGATGGTGATGCTAAGTGTTGAACGCTTTCATCAGATGGGCATCAAGCAAATTCGTCTAGATACAGCAATTGCTAACGAGGCTTCACGGCGGTTATTTGCATCTTGTGGTTTTCGATTCAGCATTATTGAAATGCTAAAAGAGTTAGGAGTTAGGAGTTAGGAGTTAGGAGTTAGGAGTTAGGAGTTTTAAATTTTTCACTCCTCACTTTTCACTCCTCACTTTTGTAAGTGTTAGCTAGCTAACAGAGTTTTTTCTAGAGAAGTCCAACGGAAAGAGCGATCGCCACCCCTCTCAATAATTACTCTCACTCGTGGTTCTAACTGAGGCAAATTCGTCAAATACTCAACTTCCTCATTGGAAAGAATATGCCCTTCAATAATCCACAAGACCAGCCCCTTTGATTTTGGTGGTAACTGTTCTAAATGAGAATTGAGAATTGGTGGCAGATAGTACACTTGACCTACTGCCGCACCGCTACCAGTACTTTTTTTACCAAGATGAGGAGGTCTGACTCCATGAATTCTTGTGAGATACGCAGCTACATCACCCAGTCCTTTAGCAGTAATGTGGAGGGTAGTGTAGCCAGCTGCCCGTAGTCGGCGCTGATATCGACCTTCATAACCCCCTTCCAGAGGTACATACACTCCCAGAGCGCCAAACTTTTCCAGATCGCGGATTAAACCGTTGCCAGTGGTAATTAGTGCCATAGATTTTCGTCTTATCCCACTTAGATATCTCTATTATTTACCCTGAACCGATAGATTAAAAGCATTTTTTTGGGCATCGGGCATGGGGCATTAGGCAATAATAGTTCTTCTTCCC
>CAXUOL010000644.1:0-4411 GCA_964252435.1 uncultured Nostoc sp. | reverse complement strand
CCCTTTTGGAAAGCCAAGCTCGTCTCTCTGGGATTAACAGTCGGTACTATGTTGCTTTTAGTGTTGGCTTCTTTCTTAGTGTTTACCAGCGACTTACTATTGGGAATGGTAGTGCGCGAAAATGGCTCTTTGATCTTCTTGGTGCATCTTTGGCAGCTATTACGCTGGCCTTTAGCTTTAAGTATTGTCGCTGTCGCTTTTGGCTTTGTCTATCGCTATGGCCCAAGCAAGTGGAACTCAGGCACGCCAATGATGCCTGGAGCAATTTTAGCAGCTGTTTTTTGGGCA
The DNA here is from genome assembly GCA_964252435.1 of uncultured Nostoc sp. GTDB lineage: Bacteria > Cyanobacteriota > Cyanobacteriia > Cyanobacteriales > Nostocaceae > Nostoc. Next base: position 4,123 of record CAXUOL010000644.1, on the reverse strand, counting down.
ATTTTGTCTGCCCTATTTCGGCTGTATGTGGCGAATTTTGGCAATTATAATAAAGTATATGGTGCTGTAGGAGCAGTGATAGTTTTAATGCTCTGGCTGTCAATGAGCGCTGCTGTTCTGTTAATTGGCGATCAGTTGAACGTGACTGTCGGCGAAGATATGCACTTAAAAGCCCAACCGCAATCGCAAGTAAAATATTAATTCGTAAATCCCTGAGAATAATGATTGCAAAAGCTCAGTAGGGGAGTAAAATATCTAACGATTCAATACAAAATTAGCGATCGCCTCTATGTCTGATTCTCCTCCTCGATTTTCGATGATTGAACCTGATACCAAAGCACCCACCTTGAAGCGCCTGCGTCAGTTAAGTCGGCTGTTGGATAATGTTATTACCATTCCTGGCACAAAGATTGGTTTTGGTCTAGATCCAATTTTAGGACTCATACCGATTGGTGGTGATTTTTTGGGAATAATGTTTTCTAGCTACATCATTCTAGAAGCAGCACGGCTAGGCGTATCTAGAGCCACTCTAGGTAAAATGGTTTTGAACGTAATCATTGATGGCTTGGTAGGCGCTGTCCCAGTTTTGGGAGACTTTTTTGATTTTGCCTGGAGAGCTAATACTAATAATATCAAGCTCTTGGAAGAATACTTAAAGTTTCCCAGCGAGCAAAAGAGTGCAGACAGATGGTTTATCTTTGCCGTTTTAGCTGGATTATTGCTAATCTCCATTGTCTTAGTAGCATTGCCCGTGATCCTAATTAGAATCCTGTGGAGCGCCTTTACAGGCGGTTAAATTGTTTATTGATAAAAGAATGAAAGATTGGTGGCAAGCTACTTTTCCTAAAGGGCGGCAAAGTCTAGTTATTAGTGATGCTAAAGGCTATCCTATACAAATTGCTTATGGCGAAATAGGTAGAGGTAAACCGCTAATTTTATTACATGGCATGGGGAGTTGGAGCTACAATTGGCGTCACAGCGTCGCACCATTATCTAAATATTACCGAGTAATTTGTTTTGATGCCAAAGGTTTTGGTTTTTCCGAAAAACCATTGTCTCGTAAAGAACATAACGGTCATCAAGTTATTGAGTTTCAAAGAATTATTCAAGCATTATGTGATGAACCCGCAGTGATTGTGGCCGAATCTCTAGGCGGATTAGTTGCCCTTGCTCTTGCTCAAGAAAATCCGCAGTTAATCGGACGACTTGTAGTAGTAAACGTACCTGTTTTTGCCGAACAGCTACCTCATTGGTCTATGTGGTTGCTTGCCCAAACGCCCCTAGAAGTAATGCAAACAATTGACTCTTTACGTCTGACATATCTGTTTGCACCTCTATTTAGAGAAGTTATGGCAATAGAAAGACGTGGGGTATTATTCGATCCTTCAATCTTGACGCAGGAAGATATCTATTGGATAACTTACCCATTTACTGAATTGCCTGGTACGATCGCAAAAGTTGCTGAAGAGTTACAAATAGCCGCGCGAGAAATTGAGAATTGGCAAGCAAATAAGCCAAATATGCTCACTAAAATTCAAAATAACCTGAGTGCAATTAAGTGTCCTACACTAGTTTTGTGGGGTGAGCAAGATAGTTGGTTTCCTGCTAGTCATGGTAAGAAATTACATCAACATATCCCCAATTCCAAATTACAGATTTTATCTAACTGCTGTCATGATGCCTCAACTGGGGCTTCTGAGGTGTTGAATAAAACGATTCTTGAGTTTTTACAAGATACTAACTTCTAAAGAAGAATTCAGAAGCCAGAATTCAGAATTCAGAATTCAGTAATTTTTTGGTAAGGGTTTTAAATCCGGTGATTCAGACGCTCTCTACGTTCGCGCAGCATGTGGCAAACAGACGCTACACGTAGCTTGCTTCTGGGCAGGAGTGCTACTGTTGCGCTATATAATACCAGTCGCACAAAATTCATTCTGAATTCTGACTCCTGATTCCTGAATTCTATTTCGATAAAAAGAGAGTGGGAGGAAGCATATCAGTCAGCTTTCAAACTCCCACTCTACCATTTGCTGCTGAAGTGAACAGGAATGTATACAGACGTTACCCATTAGGGGGCTAATGCGTAGTTCAACAACAACGCCCGCACGCATTTAATATTCCTGTTGCAGCAAATGCCAAACCTGATTATTGAATTTATTTACTGAGATAAATCCTCTGCAAATAATTGTTAGAGATAGCTTTTTGTTTTTGTAAATTACTGAGTAAATAGTATTTTACAAAATGAATTTGCTGAGGTGGTAGTCCCTGATAATCAAACCCTTGAAGTCGTTTATCTTCATACAATGTAACTTGATTAATCAAAAGCTGGTTGCCATTTTGGCAAGTTTTTAAATTTCCTCTTTGCTCGTATCTAACTTTTTAAAAGCAGTTAAACCGCTATCCAGCAAATAAATTATTCATATATATAGCAGTTCTCGCTTAAGTGAAGGCACGGCATACCCATTAGTGTCAACTTAATGACCATTTCTTCTTACCACTTCGTTAATGTTTAGATGCGTTCGCCCTGTTCAGTAGACCTCTTGCAAAAGTGCTTTTTGCACTCTTGTGGGAAAAGGGTAAAGGTTAAAGGGGAAGGGCAAAATACAGAACCTTTCCCCCTTCCCCTTTTCCCGACTTTGCAAGAAGTCTAGTCTACTGACTTTGCTGCCCCAGAGAATCAAGACTTAGGCGTGGTTAAATATCTCCGCAAGCCAGTCTCAAAGCTAGATTTATGCCTTTTCCTGCACCCTCTTGACAAAAGTGTATTTACCTTAACCTGTGAAAAATGGCCGTCGCCCCATTGCCACCATTGACTTCATAGCGCTGAGACGACGATTCACCGTAACTTCAGCTAGTTTTTTCTTGATGAGATGTGCCTTGTACTTGAGAACCACAGCAACGACATGACGCTGTTCCAGGTGAAGGAATTCCAAAACCAAATCCCGGCTTGGTTCTTTTTTTGGCGACAAACAGAAAGAAATCTTTCAGGTTTTCAATAACCAATAAATAATGAGTCCCTAACACTCTACTTTACTACTTGTCATCTATATTTAGGATGATATTGGCTAGTATTTAGAAGATTTTTTATGGAATGTGTTATTTATTACTTTTGAGTATTGTTTCAGAAAGTATCTACTAAATAAATATAGAAAATCTCGGTAATATTACGCCTAATACTGGGTTTTTCTCCTCTTTTTTTTACATTGAATAGAGAAAAGTCTTTTTATGCTCCTAACTACGTCAAGCTGAATTATACTTGCATTGTTCATCCTCTCCGGAAAAATTACATTCTTATCTGAACGAGGTAATGAAGCGTCCAACGTTGAATATTTGTGTTTTTTGTGGTTCGCAATCTGGAACTAACCCTGTGTATCAAACTATTGCCAGTGTCCTTGGTAAGAAAATGGCGCAACGGCAAATAGGGCTAGTATATGGTGGTGCTTCCATTGGGCTGATGGGTACAATTGCTACGGAATGCCTGGAAGCGGGAGGCTACGTTGTAGGTGTTCTTCCAGAAATTTTAATCTCACATGAAATTGCCCATCCTGGACTATCTTTACTCTTAAACACGAGTAGTATGCACGAGCGCAAAGCCATGATGTATAAATTATCAAATGCTTTTGTTGTGCTTCCTGGTGGTGTCGGGACACTCGATGAATTGTTTGAAATTGTGACTTGGGCACAACTTGATATTCACAAAAAACCAGTTGTTTTGCTGAATATAGCAGGGTTCTTTAACCCGTTACTAACCTACCTTGACCACACAGTTAAAGAAGGATTTGTGTCTGACACAGTTCGTGCTTTAATACGTGTTTACGATGACGTGGAATTAATGCTAGACAATCTTGAGCAAGAATGCTCTTTGGTGATAGATAGTACCACTGTTATCACTCCCTCGAAAAAATCTATCGATGAATACTCACTACTTGTTGAAGAACTGACACGCAAATAAGAGATTTCTGTGGCTTAGTAGATGGATGCCTAAGTCATATCATGTCCGCTTGATTACTTATCAAACCCGAAGAACCCCACCCCGCCAAAGCTACGCTTTGTCTCCCCTCCCCGCTTGCGGGGAGGGGATTAAGGGGAGCCAGTGCGGTCTTCTCCCAAAGGGAGAGGCTAG
>CAXUOL010000643.1:0-4412 GCA_964252435.1 uncultured Nostoc sp. | reverse complement strand
TCATTCTGGAGATCGGCATCTAAAGTAATGATCGCTTTACCGACTGCATAATAAAATCCAGCAGCCATTGCCGCAGTTTGTCCGTAGTTGCGACGCAAAATCACCGCCTTTAAATCAGTGCGGATTTGCGCCTGTTCTTTGAGAAAATCCCCAGAACCATCTGTAGAACCATCATCCACACAAATAATTTCATAATTTATCTGACTAGAGGATAAAGTAGAGGCGATCGCTTCTAGTAAAAGTGGCAAACTCTCCACCTCGTCATGTATTGGTACTACCACTGAAACATCTGGGACAATTGCCGAAATCACCCCATTCTCCTTACTCAACCCTTCATAAACCAACCCACTCCTCATATTTCTTCGCGCCCTTTGCGTCTTCGTGGTTCGTAACTCTTAAAAACTTTACCAGCACCTCGCAGCTGCTGATAGTACGACTGACTAACCGTATCTCCCTGTTCCGAGAGAATATCAATTCCGATCCCATTCCGTCCCTGCTCTTTCCCAGAACTATGGATATAATAACCATCCACCAAATAAAGCCCGACATGGGTGGCTTTTTGGTTAGTTCCAAAAAATACCAGATCCCCGGCGACTAATTCTGCAATCGTAATTGGTTGAGTGAATCCTTCCTGTTGATAGGCATCTCTAGGTAGCCAAATACCCACCGAAGCAAACGCCGCCTGCATTAACCCAGAACAGTCATAATTTGGCCCAACCGTACCACCCCAAAGATAATAATTTGATTGTTGCATCGCTTTTTGGGTAAAGGTGATAATCTCTGCTAGGAGTTTTTTAATTTCCAATTCAGAAAATGTTGCAGCCTGATAAGGTACAGTAGCAGATTGTAATGAATCAAAATCTGAAACAGATACCCATCCCGGATAGTCATCTTCACATAAATACACCTCAACCGCTAAATTTTGATGATTTGATGTTACCCACAAATGTCTCCCAGATGCAGCTTGAGTTGCTAAACGCGTACATTCAGGAGAATCATATAAATTCAAGTCAGCTAAACACTGATACTCCCCTGATTGTGGATTTTGGACTTCGGCTTCGCTCAGTCGAACCATTTTGGATTTTAGATTAAAGGACATTATCAGAGAATGATTTTTTTTAATAAAGACGAACAACTCGAAAATCTTGGGTTAGGCATTTTAGATGCAACTTGGGCAGCATTTGGGAGTTTAGCACGTAACCAAATTGCGCTGACTTGGGTTGTTTACGATCCACCGGTGCGAGTAAATACTGGTGGGGCGCTGACTCCCAACGCTTTTTGGGATCACCCAGTTCGTGGTTTCACTTATCGCGGTGTTGAGCGGATTTATCCTGCCAGTGTAGTCAAGCTATTTTACCTGGTGGCGGTAAACGAATGGCTAGAAAAAGGCATGAGTCAAACCTCCAAGGAGTTGGAGCGAGCTTTGCGGGATATGATTGTCGATTCTAGTAACGATGCTACCAGCTTAGTTGTAGATATTTTGAGTGGCACTACATCAGGCCCAGAATTACCAATTGGCCCCTTTGAAACCTGGAAATATCAGCGTAATATTGTTAACCGCTATTACCAATCTTTGGGTTGGGAAGAATTGGAGACAATAAACGTCTGTCAAAAAACTTGGGGTGATGGCCCTTATGGACGGGAACGGGCATTTGTGGGAGAGTTACTGGAAAATCGTAATATGTTAACCACAAATGCGATCGCCAGATTACTGCATAGTATTGTAGGTGGAGTGGCGGTTTCAAGTGCGCGATCGCAAGCAATGATGGCTTTACTGAAACGTCCTCTCAACGATTTGCCCATTGACACCGAGGAAAATCAGGTGACAGGTTTCTTAGGTGGTGGATTGCCTGAAAATGCTCAAATTTGGTCAAAAGCAGGTTGGACAAGTCAAGTTCGCCATGATGTTGCGTATATTGAGTTACCAGAACAGCGCCCTTACCTCTTAGTGGTATTTACTGAAGGTAAAGCCCAGGCTAAGAATCGGGATATTTTGCCCTTTGTTTCTAAACTAGTTGCCGATGCGATCGCTAGTCTATGATTTACTCTCCTTATCCATCTTTTTTGGATATAAAACGCGGTAGGGACGCACAGATGTACATTGGTATCAACTTAAGCCCAAATCCCTTTAAAATCCTCGTTTCCAGCCTCTGGGCTGGAAATGCAACTCAAAAGCGGCTCTGCCGCCAGCAAGAGAGGCGGAGCCTCTAGGACGGCATTCCCAGTCGGAGACTGGGAACGAGACAATCTAAAAGCTGGTTCTAGGATGACTTTTACGTTAAGTTGACACCAATGACAGATGTATTACCCGATTATTTCAACTTAAATTCGTCAAACTTCAAGACTTCCGAATCAGGCTTGCGAGTATCAAAACGATAACTACTTATCGTCCCCGTCCCCGTATCAAAGATACTGAAAACTGTAATATCATTACTCGCAATATAAGGCATCGGCTTTCCATCTTCACCCAACAAAGGGGAAATTGTTGGCACTATCGGTTCTAACCCATTAGGATCACCAACTTTAACATAATCCTCTTGATATCCAATTGGCACTTCTCGCTTTCTATCACCCCAAGCAGCGCCATAAGTATTACCTACATTAGATGTTTCTAGAAAGTGCATTCCACTCTGACTAACAAAGCGGTTCCACAAATGAGAATGTCCATAGAATACCAATTGCACATTAGATGCTTCAAGTATTGGGACAACATCGCGGATAATATAATCTGCGTCTTTTGGGTACTCATAACGCACTGCTTTGATATTGTTATCCCGTTCAATTATCTGTAGTGGTTCTGTATAAGCAGGAACTATATTATCACCCAGAGTATGGGGCGGATGATGGAACATCACAACTTTGTATTTTGCTTGTTGAAACTCAGGGCTGTTAAGTTCTGTCTCTAGCCAATTATATTGCTTGCTGCCTTTAGCAATTGGCTCATAAATCACCTGTCCATAACCCCAATTTTCAGAATTATTTAAATCCTTTTCAGCTTCTCGATATCTACCCTTATACTTTCCATTTAAACTGGGAGTCCGCCACATACTCGTAGCGTACAGTACCACCAAACGCGCATCACCAAAACTAACTGCATAATACCTTTTTCCACCCTCTTGACTTTTTGGTAAAGAGAAAATCTCTTCGTAGGTATTAGTATTAAAAGAACTATCGATTAAAGATTTATCTCGGTAGATTTTTTTAGCAATGACACGGGGAATTGTATCATCAAATTCATCATTTAAACTTCCCGTCCTGGCAAAGCGCCCCATCACCTCATGATTGCCAATGCAAGTAAACATCGGTGCATGTTGAATTATTTGTCCACCAGTGTAGGTTGTCTTAACACCGTCGTGCGTCATTTCATATTTAGCATGACCTTGTAAACCAGGAAACAACGCACCACCACCATTATCATCAAACCATTCTGAGGCGCGATCGCTAACATTGACTAAATCACCGGCAAACCACACACCATCAACTCGTCCAACTGTTTCTACCACCTTTTGCAGATTTGCTGCTGTCATCGGCTTTAATTGATGATCTGAGGTAAGTAGAATTTTTAGTGGTGTATCTGATTTGGGAGTAGCCGCGAGGGTAAAAACATCACTGTCAACACTCTCGCCATCTTCTCGCACACTCGTGACACGATAGTTAACCCGCACACCAGGAGTTAACCCAGTTACCTCAGCCTCATGTCGCCAAATGTCTCGTTGCACGGGTTTTTGATAAACTTGTCTGTCTTTGGTTTGGTTTGCAACTCTTGATTGTTGGTCTTCACGTGTGCGACTGAGTTTGGTAGTATTTGCTCTAGCAGTTTGTTTGAGATTTTCGCCGTAGGTTACTGTGTGATTAACACCAGCAAATTCAGTAAACCAAACTACTCGTACTGAAGTTGCAGTTGGCAGTTGCAAAAAGGGGTCGGTGAGTAGTTGGGGTGCTGATGTCATAATTGTTTGCCCAAATGAACGCACACCTACCAGAGTAAAGCATATAACAAGCACAAGCATAGCTGCCTGCATTTAGAGAGATGCAAGCAATATCAGGAATGTGCTCAACGCCTTTCGGCATCTAAGGTTTGGTCAGTTGTGCCATCTCCTCAACGAGGGTATAAATCCAATCGTGCTCAACGCCTTTCGGCATCTAAGGTTTAGTCAGTACTCAAAAAGATAAAACGCTGATTGCAGCTTCAAGTGCTCAACGCCTTTCGGCATCTAAGGTTTAGTCAGCAAGTAAGTCAATACCTGGTATCAATTTTATTAAAGTGCTCAACGCCTTTCGGCATCTAAGGTTTAGTCAGAAAACTTAGTAAGATTAATTATTTCTTGCTCCTTACGTGCTCAACGCCTTTCGGCATCTAAGGTTTAGTCAGATTGTTCGGCTTTCAGGTTAGCGTAAAGGCTATTTTGTGC
>CAXUOL010000642.1:0-4413 GCA_964252435.1 uncultured Nostoc sp. | reverse complement strand
TTGCTCGTGTCCGCGATCCCAATGGCGTGCTGGTGTCGTTGGTGAGTGCCTAAGTAGCAATTGCCTTGGAAGCGATTAATTGCGCTGAGGATTGCGATCGCAGAAGTGAAAATCAACACTTAAAAGACTATTTATAAAATAAATCTTAAGTAGGGTGTGTTATGGCTTTAGCATAACGCACCGTTTTCTATAGCCGTGTGTCAGGCGCTTTAATTATCTTTTTCGTGACAATTTATATTGAAATATGTGCCTAACTAACACAACTTATAGGAATATTAAGAATCGCTATAGCATTTCTAAATCATTTGTGAAAATTTTTATTGATTCTTCTTTGTGTGTTCTCTATTCCTCTGTGGTTTAATTAAAAACTAATTTTTAAAACTCAGATAGGATTGCTATATATTATTGAACTTACTATTTAAAATTAAAAAATTTTATTTAATTTTGCGTGTAACAAGCTTGGGACAGACATACAAAACTCTTCCTATATCTCGCCCTGTACTACTATTTGTCACCATATTTAAAAATCTAAATTTATTTACATAACGCAATCTTCCTAACCATAAAATATGGATAGAATTGCTGCATAAATCTCTTACCTACCTCCGATAAGTTAACACAGGCTTCCATTAGGAATACCTGATTTGATATTTCAATTCTGGAATAGCCAATAGGCTTTACTATCAACAAGACTTTGATCATGACACAACAAATAATTCGTGAAGCGCCTGCTCCTGAACCGTTAGAAGGTCAACAGACAAACACATTCTTCTACGTCCCTGCGCCTAATGAGCCTATTCTCAATGTCAACAATATTCAAGGCAACATTCTAGGTGGGTTTAATAAAGACTATCAAGCCCTCTTGTTCCTTGAAATTGAAAATCCAAATGCCTTTAAGCACTGGCTTAAGTCACAGATCGATTTTATTGCCACCGCCTCAGAAGTGATTGCCTTCAACCGCCTATTTAAATCCGCCAGAAAACGACGAGGCCGTGAAGGCACTGTTAAGGCAACCTGGGTGAATGTAGCTTTTTCCTTTGAAGGGCTGAAGAAACTAACCAATGATGCCGACTCATTTACGGATACATCTTTTAAAGCTGGGCTAGCAGCACGCGCTGCTGAACTGAAAGACCCAGTGGATAACGATGGCAAACCTATTGGCTGGGTTGTGGGTGGGCCGGATAATGGCAAAGTTGATGTGGTTTTCATCATTGCCAGCGACGAACGCACGGACTTGTTAGCAGAAGTTTCGCGGATATTAGAAAGTATTGTGACATTTACAGATGGGAAAGGCAACGCTAAGAGCAGTGGAGCCAGAATTACCTTTTTAGAAGAAGGAGCCAACTTACCTGCACCCATAGCTGGACATGAGCATTTTGGCAACCTGGATGGAATATCACAACCTGGTATTCGTGGCCGGGTTGCTGATAATCCTAAAGACCTTCTGACTCCTCGGCAGAATCCAGAGAATAAAAACCAGGGCAAACCAGGACAGGATCTGCTGTGGCCAGGAGAGTTTGTTTTTGGCTATGAGGGTCAGGACAATGCTGCTAAAAAGTTGGAAGATAGCAAAGGTCAGGTTGTGTCGGCAGGACTACACTGGGCGAATGATGGCTCTTACCTTGTATTTCGGCGATTGCGTCAAGACGTGTATAAGTTCCACAAGTTCTTAAACGATATTGCTGCTGACCTAGACACCGATGCTCGAAAGGTGAGTGCAAAGCTGATTGGTCGTTGGCCTAGTGGTGCTCCCACTGTCCGCACGCCGGAAGAAGATGCCCCAAGTTTGGGTGATGATGACAATGCCAACAATGATTTTGAATTCAACGGTGATGATCCACCAGATGGAAAATTCTTCAAAAACGATGTAGTTCCACCTTCCAAAGATGCAACAGGTCTGCGTTGTCCGTTTATTGCCCATACCCGCAAGACTTATCCACGCAATGACAAAACACCAGGAGGGAGAGTCCCTAATTCTGACGAGATTGATATCGATCGCAGTGAAGTGACGACTCAAACACATCGCTTGCTCCGTCGCGGCATTCCTTATGGCCCGGTATCTGCTTCAACGCCAAACAATCCGCTACAAGACCCGAACTTTGTTGATCGCGGTCTCCACTTTTTGGCTTATCAGACTTCGATTGTAGACCAGTTTGAGTTTGTAACCCAGAATTGGGCTAACAATCCAGACTTCAGTGAAGAGGCTGCTAAAGGCCACGAGTTTGAAGGTAAATTAACTCTTGGTCACGATCCAATTATTGGCCAAAGTGATAATAACAAACCAGGTGGCGATCGCACACGCAAGTTCTTTATCCACCTTGAAGATGACCAAAATCAACCTCAAACTAAGGAGTTGACTGCACCTGAAGACTGGGTAATCCCTACTGGTGGCGGCTACTTCTTTGCACCCTCGATTTCTGCTTTGAAGGAAGTATTGACAAAATAAGGATTTTAGGCATATAGGGTAGAACCATTTGGTGGCGATCGCCCCGAACTGCAAACTTCCCCAGTTCTGTCTGTCAATAAATACCAGCGCTTATGCCACAGTGGTCGATATCATGAGGTTTGTAGACCATTAGGGAAATAATGAATTATGAATTTTGTTTTGCATCATTCATAGTTCATTTATTTTTCTCTATTCCCCAATCTCAAACCTCAAATTTATGGATTCAAATCCAGCATTGTGTGCTGCGATCGCCAACCACATTACCACCAGTCCCCAGCAACGAATTACTTTCGCCCAATTCATGGACATGGTATTATACCATCCTGAATACGGCTACTATTCCAGCGATGCACTCAAAATTGGTTTTAAAGGTGGTGATTTTTTCACTTCTCCCAACCTTTGCTCTGACTTTGGCGAGTTACTAGCAGAACAATTTTTGCAAATGTGGGAAATTCTAGGAAAACCTGTACCCTTTTCTCTGGTAGAAATGGGAGCAGGCCAAGGATTGCTTGCATTGCATATCCTTAAATATCATCAGCTACACTACCCAGATTTTTTTACCGCCCTAGAGTACATCATTATTGAAAAGTCGCCAACTTTAAGACAAGAACAGCAGCAACGCTTGCAAGATTTCCCTGTGCGTTGGTGTAATTTAGAGGATATACCACCAAATGCGATCGCTGGTTGCTTTTTCTCTAACGAGTTAGTTGATGCTTTCCCCGTCCATCAATTCATCCTAGAAACGGGAGAACTCCGAGAAATTTATGTAACCACAGATCAGAATGAAAAAGAAACCAATGCCCCATGCCCATCATTTGTAGAAGTCACAGGGGAACCTTCAACGCCCCAACTAGCTGAACATTTGGATTTACTGGAAATAAACTTAACCCAAAGTGCATATCCCGATGGCTACCGTAGTGAAATTAATTTAGCTGCTCTAGACTGGTTGAGTATAGTAGCAGACCGCTTACAGCGCGGCTATGTGTTAACAATTGATTATGGCTACCCCGCCAGCCGTTACTACAATCCCAGGCGATCGCAGGGAACACTACAGTGTTATTATCACCACCGTTTCCATGACAACCCCTATATTAATATTGGGCGACAAGATATAACTGCCCATATTGACTTTACAGCTTTGGAACGCTGGGGCCAGAAGTGTAACTTAAAAAACGTTGGTTTTATCCAGCAGGGATTATTTTTGATGGCATTGGGGTTAGGCGATCGGATTGCTGCCCTTTCTGATCAACAGCAACCCCTCTCGCAGTTACTACAGCGCCGGGACGGACTACACCAACTTATAGATCCCACAGGACTCGGCGGCTTTGGAGTCTTAATTCAGAGCAAAGGTCTGGACAAGACAGAAATTTCTCAACCATTGAAAGGATTGATCTTGCCAGAGTAAACGTAAAGAAAGAAAAGTTAAAACTCTATTTAAGAATGCAGTATTAGTCTTATTTGGACTAGCATAACAGTGATTACTGTAAAGTTAAACACACTACCAAAGTAATAATTATGTCCACTCATGACCTGTTAATGCTAGTAACACTACTTACCCCCGGTATTTTACTTTCAGTGATAATTATGTTGACTTTTGCTGCCGGTGGTTGATTGCCAGAGTTAGGGAGTAAGAAAACTGCGATTTAGGATTGTATTTTAAATTTCAAATTATTACTTCCCAACCGAATTTGAATCAAACAATGCGATGTTCGTGATAGGCTATGACGCTCGTTCGCCCTTGGCGTCTCCCCTTCTCCCAAAGGGAGAGGCTAACGCCAAGGGAGAAGACTCGCTCTAAGCGTTGGCGCAGCCTCTTTAAGAGTTGCTTGCCAAAAGCTTTACGCAACTCTTAGAGACGCTACACGAACGCTATCGGTGACGCTGTATTAAAGGAACGTAAAAAATGAAGGTAGCATTTCTGGGAACTGGACTGATGGGACTACCAATGGCTCAAAGGTTATTAGCCG
>CAXUOL010000641.1:0-4414 GCA_964252435.1 uncultured Nostoc sp. | reverse complement strand
ATTTACAACAAAGATGGTAGAGAGGCACACGCTCAGTTACAAGATGCAGAATGGAAAGCTGCTGGTAAACCTCCCTTTTCAACTTGGGTAGCTCGGACTATTTTTTTGCATTCCATCACTCAAGGTATATCTGCGGGTATTCGTCGTGCAGAATTAAATTTATCTTTGTTGACACCAGGGCTAGAAATTGGTTTTGTTGATACTGCCTTAGAAAGGTTGAGTGAAGTTGCTTGGTACTTGGAAAATGATCCAATGACAACTCTGGCTCGTTTCAAGGAAGAACCATCAATCAATAAAATTATTGCCGAAGAAAAAGCTCAAGTTGGAATTACCGAGGCGAAGGATGATTTACGAAGTCGCCGCGATGCCATTTTTGCTAATAGACTACTCACCTTAGTTATTGCACCGGAATCACCAGCAGATGTGGATGATGTGTCCGATAGTATTGCCCTGTGTTTAATTGACTTTAACGAGGCGACTATTTCTGTAACTACCGAAGGGCCACCGCCAATGGTGGAGAAAATTTTTAATGAAACAGGTGAGTCGGGTAAATTCCGTACTTTTAGAAATCGTTTGTTATTTTTAGTTGCTAACAGGCAAGAATTAGAACGAGCAATTGACAATGCTAGGGAGTTTCGGGCTATTCAAAATATTCTAAATTCTCCCAATCGCTTGCAAGATTTATCAGAAAATCAGCAAAAACAACTCAAAGATAAAAAAGGTTCTCTTGATTTAGGGGTAAGAGTATCTTTAACAAATGCCTACCGCCATTTATTTTACCCTGCTAATGACCCAGTAAAAGCTCCCAAGGGTTTGATGCACTATACCCTTCCCGCGCAAGATTCTAGCGATGTTAAGGGTAAAAATAATCAACAAGATGTCATCTTAAAAGCACTGAAAGATTGTCAAAAAATTCGTGCTGATGACGCACCATCTTACGCCCCTGCTTATATTTTGCAGAAGGTATGGCTGTCTGGGTTAAACCATTGGACAACTAAAGCATTAAAAGAAGCTTTCGCCAAAGACTTGAGTTTAAATATATTTGTCGATGCCGAAATCTCAAAGCTCCGAGATACCATCCGTCAGGGGTTGCAGACTGGTAACTGGGATATGAAGGTGGGAGAAAAGCTGTTTATTAAAACCGATGACGGTAAAATTACCCTACCCGACTCCATAGAATTTTCTGAACGGATGGAACTCTACCGCCGGGGAATTCTGGAACCACCGAAACCGCGAGAAATTGAACTGAATGCTCAAGTCTTGTCCAGTACAGAATCGGTAAAACCTGTGCGGATACGGTGGAAAGCATCGGGGGCTTTGACGATTAAGCTGTATCAGGATGGGAATTTGGTTGCAGGGGAGTTTCGCCCTAGTGATGAACATGAGACAGCGATCGCTTCATCGACGATATTTCCTACAACCGCATCATAGCGGATGGAGGGATTAGCTTGTTTGGCAACCCGGCGGGCGACATGGACTTTATAAGCAGCCAATCGCTTGCCGAGTTTTTGCAACCACGGAATCGGCTGTTTGGTTAACCAAGTCATTGTGTCCCAAGGATTTGTGCCAACAATGAACTTACCGACAAAGACCGCGAAGCTGTTGCTAACCCTTCCCGCTTCCGCAACATGGGAGTATCGCCAGAAATTCTCGCCAACCAAGATTATGAAGCAAAAATGGCGATGGCGTTTGCTGAATACCACCGTGTCCTCCGCGATGATGGCGTGATGACAGTGTAATTCAATCACAAAGACTCCGGCGCGTGGGATGTCTTAGCCAAATCCCTCATTGATGCTGGTTTCGAGATTACCGCATCTTGGGCTGTCAGTACCGAAAACCCGCAAAACTTGCACCAAGCGCAGAAAAACGCAGTATCCAGCACCGTGCTTTTAGTATGCCGCAAACGTGACCCCAACGCCGAACAAGCTTGGTGGGATGACGTGCGAATTGACGTGCGAAATATCGTCTTTGAAAAAGCGCCAGAACTCGAAAAATGCTTAACTGAAGATTCTCGTCCTGCTGCTGATAGAGTAGCAGATCCGCAACGCCGCATTAAACCCCCTGGTATTAACTTGTGCTTAAGTGCTTTCGGTTCTGCTTTGAGTGTGTTTACCAAATATAGTTCCATCCTCGACAGTGCAGGTAATCAAGTTGAACCCAAAGCAGCATTTGAAGAAGTACGCCAAGCAGTAGTCGAATACCGACTACAAAAGCTATTAGAAGGTAAAGACTTCAACGGTATCGACCCCTTAACCCAATGGTACATCTTGGCATGGGATACCTTTGAAGCACGAGAATTCCCTTTCGATGAAGCTAGACAACTGGCTTTAGCAGTCGGTGGTTTTGATGTCTCCGATTTAGTCAAAAAACACAAACTACTCGATTCTGCAAGTGGTTACTGTAAATTACTCACCCCGCAACAACGCTTGAAAAAACGCGCCTTCTCCGTTACCGATACTGAATTTTCTGCCAGATATTTAGTTGATGGACTCCACGCCATTATCGCCCTTTACCAAGAGGAAGACAATACAGAACCAGTCCGTAGATTTCTCAAAAATACTGGCTTAGTTAGCAACGATTTATTTATGCGGACATTTGAAGTAGCGTTGAAAGTAATTCCGCGCATTGGTGATGAAAAGAAACGCCTGACTGAAGAAAAAGCGTTATTAGATTTGTGGTTGGCAATGGATGAAATCAAAGCGAAGGTTTCTTACAAGCAGACTGAGATACCATTTAATGAAGGTGGACAATTGAACTTATTCTGATAATTCCAAACCTGCCCAAACAACAACTAATCGATTAGAGTTTCTTTAAGGAAACTAAACCGTTGTCTTGAAAATCTATTTCTAGATGATATCCTGCCATGAGGGAAGTTCCTAGCAAAGGTTTATAGCCAGCAGCTAAAACTGGAATTAATCTTTCTATACCGTCCCATACAATTGTTGCCAAATGTATAGACAATAAAGCTTGACTCCCATCGGCTAACCTTGCTTCGGTACTAGAATACAAGGGAAGATTCATCGCACTGACTGCCTGTGATGGTAAAGTAAGATGGTCATTAAATCCAGTATCGATGACAAAATCCAAATTAAAATCTGGCTGCGAAGGTAAACGAAAAACCACTGGAACTATTGCCCTACCATCGATTACTTTTCCATAAATCATTCAGCAGTCCGCTCCACTGCACCACCAAAACTTACAGCGACATCATAACCAATCCGTATAGTAAACAATCTAGCATTAGGGTTTTTCTGTTTTAACTTTAACGCTGTCTCTACACCAGTTGGATCTATTCCATATTCACCAGTTTCTGCATCAATCACAATCATCTTTCCGATATTGTCACCAGACTCGACATTTTGACGAATACCGTTTTCATAAAACTGTTTAGCTCTTAGGGCTACTTCTTCTACACTCCAGAAAATTGATTGCATCACAATTACACTAAATGATTGCTTCTTTAATTATTGTAGTATTTAGTAGTATTTATTGATAAAATCCGATGTAGGCGTTAGTCTTTAGAAACTTGAAAAACCTGCGTGATTACCCCTGGAAAATTAGTTACACCAGCAACATCCATAACACCATCACTGATTTTTACATCCCTGCTTTAGAGTGTGCCATTCAATATGACCGGAAAGCCGGCTTTTTTAGCAGTGCCATTTTAAGTAAAGTTGCACGCGGTTTAGGTGCAATGCTGCATAACAAAGGGCGAATGCGGTTAATCATGGGCTGTCAGTTTAGCCCCCAAGATTTACAAGCAATTCAACAGGGATACGAACTGCGAGACGCATTGCTATCTCGTCTAGACGCAGACTTAAAACCACCAGAAAGTTTTGCCCAACTCAAACACTTAGAAATTCTCAGTTGGTTGATTCAAAACCAGTATCTCGATATTAAAATTGCTATTCCTCTCAAAGAAAATGGACTACCTGAAGATAGTACACAGCAACTAGACCCACAGCATATATTTCACGAAAAAGTTGGCATTTTTACTGATAGCAAGGGCGAGAAATTAGCATTTAACGGTTCCAATAACGAATCTATCGGTGGCTGGGAGAGGAATGTAGAATCCTTTCACGTTTATTGTTCTTGGGAGGGAGGAAGGGAACTAGATAGAGTTGAAGAAGAAGTAGCGAGATTTGAGCAACTTTGGTATGATGTATCGCCTAACGTGCGAGTCTTTGAAGTTCCAGAGGCGGTACAGAAAAAGCTGTTGCGTTACGCAAAATCTACTAAACCTGATTGGAATGCCCAGGCTGAATTTGACTCTAGACCTCTAACAAAAATAGAATTAACTGAACCAGAAGCACAACCAGAACCGGAACTAAAATCAGCCCCTTCAGCTATTTCTACAGAAGTAAGGGAAGAAGAACGATTGGCATTTACTCAACTTGCCAATATTCATGAACAT
>CAXUOL010000640.1:0-4417 GCA_964252435.1 uncultured Nostoc sp. | reverse complement strand
GGGATTGGGCGTTAGGAGTTAGGAGTTTGGAGTTAGGAGTTAGGAGTTAGGAGTTTGGAGTTAGGAGTTAGGAGTTGTAAAAATTTTTCCCTACTCCCTACTCCCCTAGTTCTAAAACATATCAGCGGGGTCGGTGGCTTGAAGTTTGCGGGTGGCGATCGCACCGGAAATTGTACACATAATGATGGTCAGTACTAACACCTGTAATGCCCGAATCGCAGTCATGTACATGGGCAAATTTGTAGCACTGCGAGTCAGTTGATAAAGCGCTAAGGAAACTCCCAATCCAGGGAAGAAGCCCAGTGCTGCTAATATCAACGATTCTTCAAGCACCACACCTAGCAGGTAATAATTGCGATATCCCATTGCTTTAAAGGTGGCGTATTCTCGAATATGGGCATTAACATCGTTAGAAAGGACTTGATAGACGATGATCACGCCCACCACAAACCCCATTGATACACCTAGACTGAAAATAAACCCAATTGGGGAATTTGTTCTCCAGAAGTTATTTTCAAATTCAATAAATTCGGCGTGGGTTAATACTCTGACATCATCTCTGAGGTAGGCTTTGAGCATTGCTGCTACTTTTTTCGGTTCATAACCTGGTTTGAGAAGAATCAAACCTAGACTGACACTGTTGGACTGTCGCCCAGAAAATAGCCGCAAAAAATTTTGATCGCTGGTAATCAGGTTGCCATCAAAGCCAAAGGAAGCCCCGACTTGGAATAAGCCACTAATGGTAATTGTGCGCCGTTCTATTTCGGTAGTCAGGGTTTTACCTTGGTCAATTTGAGCGATCGCTTTTTGATAATCTCCTCTTGCACCACGATCAAACAACACGGTATCCGGCATTTTGATCGCTTGTAATTGCTGGTTAACATCGGGTAAGTCAAAAGCTGGCTTGTCTGGGTTAAAGCCGATAACTAATACCCCTGTCTCACGGTGTGTTTGGGGATTCTTCCAGATTGTGTTGTTGAAATACATTGCTTGGGCCGACTTTACCCCTGGTATATCCATTGCTTGGTAAAGTCGCCGCCGAGAAAATGTAGACAAGCTTGGTAAGTTACGGGCTTGGGGACTGGTTAAAACAATGTCTGCTTGCAAACTGCGATGTAATCTGGTGTTACTGTCATACAGCGCAGTTTGAAAGCCTAGCTGCATGAACATCAGAAGATCCGCAAAGGCAATGCCTGATAATGCCACTAAAAGACGGCTTTTTTCATGATTCAGTTGCAGCCATCCTAGAGGAGTTCGCCGTTGCAGTTGTTTAATTAATCCCATCATAAGAAGTGGAGAGTGGGGGGATGAGGGGACAAGGGAGATGAGGGAGTAAGGGAGTAACGAAGAAGAATTAATAACCAATGACTAATGACAAATAACTAATGACAAATTTCACAATTCAATTACTGCCTTAACTTGCATATTAGTTAAGGTGGCGGCTTTTTGGCTGGAAGCTTCATCTAGTCGGATGTGGACTTCTACTACTCTGTTGTCGATATTGCTGACGGGATCTGTGTTAATGACATTCTGTCGTCGCACTTGCAAGCCTTTGCGGTCTACGATTCCCTGCAATTCAATTGGGAGGTTATCACCAAAGATTCGCACTTGCTGCCCTGAATGCACTTTGCTGATATCGCTTTCATAGACTTCGGCGATGACATACATCTGGCTGGTTTGTCCAATATCTGCAATGCCATCATTTGATACTAATTCCCCAGGATGGGTATGGATCTCAAATATCTGTCCATTTTGGGGCGATCGCACTACAGCTTGTTCAAGATTGACTTTTGCCAGATTCATGGCTGCTACGGCACGATTGACTTCTGCTTTAGCAGTTTCTACATCCACTCCCCGCACTTCAGCGATTTCATTGAGTGTTGCTGTGGCTTGTTTAACTTGTTGCTGACTAGTTGATTGGGTACGATTTAACTGTGCTTGGGCTTCTTGCAAGCTTTTTTGGGCGGTTTCTAAGTTTAAACGCTTGCTATCCCGTTGGGAGGCGGAAATTGCGCCCTGTTGATATAGTTGCTGATAGCGTTCGTCTTCTGTTTGGGCGTTACGCACTTGGGCTTGGAATCGCTCAATTGTCGCGGCTTGGGCATTAATATCACCTTGACGTTCGGCTTCTACACGAGCGATCGCAGCTTTTTGGGCGGCAATTTCACCGTGTTTAGCACCTGCTTGGGTGCGGTTTAGGTTTGCTTGGGCTACTTTTACCTGTTCCTGTGCCTCTTTAAATGCCGCTTGTAAGCGATCGCGGCTGTTCAAAATTGCGATCGCTTGTCCTGCTTTTACCCTATCCCCTTCCTTCACTAATAACTTTTCTACCCGACTTCCTTCCGCAGACACCGCAGCAGAGAGTTTAATTACCTTTCCCTGTGGTTCGAGTCGCCCTAAAGCTGTTACCGTTTTTAACTGTGGCAATTGTGTTGTTGGTACTTGTGCCTCTTGATTGGCATAATTTTGCCCGCGTTTTACTATATAAAAACTTATTCCGCCAACCAATAAAGATATAGTTATACCTATAGCAACGGATGGACGCAGAATAGACTTAGGGAACGTTCTGTACCCTAGCTTTGAGTTTCGCACCATAGATTACCTCTTAACTAGTGGCGCAGAAAAAAGAACAGATTAGGCTTTTCTCCGTACTTGTTTGCTAATTCCTACTTCTTTAGTCAGTTATTGTTGATTTATCACTTCCAAGTCCATAAAATAATTTGGAAATTGTTGATATTTTACTTAGATAAAGTGATTTAGTCGGTTAGGATAACAACGAATATCTCTACCGAATTAGAGGTTTATGTTTTTAGCAAACTACTTTTGTTTTATGAAAGTACTCAGGTATAGTAAACGGTTTTAAAATTCCAGGTTGTAACAGCGCCAACAATCACAATCAAATTAAGTAAATAACAAAAAATATTTGGTGTAATTACGAGCGGTGGAAATTTATATCAAATTTTGATGATTATATAATTCTGTTTGCTATTGGGAATTATAAAGATAGGGATACAAAACTTTCACAATAGTTTTGACGTATTCCTTTTATAGTATAAATGTACTGTTAGCTCTAGTTGTACAGCCATGCAACCTCTTCAACCAGTTAGCGGATCGGATTTGCAAAGCTTTTTGTCAGCACCAGAGCAGTTATTGCAACAGTCAGTAGCGTTGCAATTAGCCGTTGCTAGTTTCCACCAGACACCGCGAAGTCTTTTAGAGATTCTAGTTAATAGCCCTGATGAACAGGTAGCAGAAGCAGCAAGATTGCACGTAAACTTTGCAGGAGAAATAACAGACAGGTGGCAGCAAGCAGTTGATGAAATCCTGCAACAGCGTCAGCTAGGGCAAAACGACCGATTAGCGGTAGAACTTCTCAAAATGGCGCCTGTACCTCCTTGCTTTCTCAGCGAATGGGTTCCATCTGAGCGACTAATTCAAGGGCTGCGAAATCCCCAAATGCCGTTGCGTTATCGGTTGCAATTATTACAACGACTATCACAGGAACCAACTTTAGAACCGAGGTTACAGGTAGCAGAGTCGCCAGAAACGCCGTCAGCAGTGTTGGAACAGTTAGCGAGTGATTTAGAATTACCAGTGCGGTTGGCGGTGAAATTTAATCCTAGTTCTCCACCACCATTAATTGAACTGGTGGAAGGACACTATGCCGTTGCATCTGATTGGAATACCGATAGCGAACAATTAGCAATGCTGGGGCAGAGTCGTTGGGCGTGGGTGCGGTTGGCTGTGGCGCAAAATCCCTCAGCGACAGCAGAAACGCTGAGGCAGTTGGCTGGGGATGCGGTGAACAAAATTCAGTTAGCGGTAGCGAAGAATCCAGAAACACCCGCAGATGTGTTGGCTGTGCTAGCAGAAGATCAAGATAAAGCGATACAAGCAACTGTAGCAGAACATGGGAATGCAACGGAAGAAATATTGCATCAATTATTTCCAACTCAACAGCATCTTTTAAAAAGAAGGAAAAATTTACCAGCTAGTATTTTAGAGCGGGTTTTCAACGAACTAGCGATAAACCAGCCAATTTGGAAAAATAAGGAACTTCGTTATTTTTTGTTAAAGCAATCAAATACACCAACAAGGTTTTTGGCTGAGTTAGCAAATATTGATTTAGAAGCATTAAGAGCGGAAAAACTAGAACAAGAAAGAAAAGCCGGATCAACGCCAGGAATATCTGAAAAATGGGTTCAGGATGAGATTGGGTTTCTCACTGATGTTGCCGAACATCCGCAAGTTTCGGTGGGGATTTTAGAACGATTGGCACAGTATCCCAATTCTAATGTCAAGCTTGCTGTTGCCCAAAATTCCCAAACTCCTGAACAACTAAAACTACGGATTTTATCAGAGTTGATAAGCTGTTCCACATTTAACTTGCAATAACAGCGTTACCCTTGTTTTTGAC
>CAXUOL010000639.1:0-4424 GCA_964252435.1 uncultured Nostoc sp. | reverse complement strand
AATTGGGGATGCAAAGACAGAAATCAACTTCTTAATCATGCCATCAGCATTGCCAAGAGCCTGACCAAACTTTGCTGCTGTCATAAAGTCGTCAAAGGTGACAATGACTTCTGCCCAAGGATAAGCTGGCCCTAAAGGAATTTCGACTTCAGTGATGATGCCATTAATCCCCCAAGCGTGATTTACCTTTTGGACATCATCGCCGCGTAATGCGATCGCACGGGGTTCATCTTCTACAGTTATTACTCGCAATGCTAAGATATTACCGCGATCGGCTAATAACCCATATTGGATCGAGCCAATACCGCCACTTCCCCCAGCAATAAATCCGCCAATTGTAGCTGTGCGGTACGTAGAGGGAGCCATACGAATTTCCCAACCGATTTCCCGTGTTTTTTTATCCAAAGCTGCCAACTTCACCCCAGCTTCTACCCGCGTCACCCCCGGTTTCACCCAAAGAATTTCTTGCAACCGCGTCATATCTAAAATTACGCCACCATGCAACGGTACACATTGCCCATAATTCCCAGTTCCCGCGCCTCGCACAGTTACAGGTATACGATGTTTTGCACAGGCGGCTGCAACTTTTAAAACCTCTGCTTCATTAGCGGGACGCACTACGATATCCCCAACTTTTCCCTCTAGTTTCGACACTAACACAGGGCTAAAAGTGTGATAATCCTGAGATAATTTTGCGACTTGAGTAGAGTCAGTAATAGTTTCTATACCTTCTAGAGAATTAATCAGAGCATCTAATTTTGTCGTCATAACTTATATCCTTTTTTTTAACGCAGAGGAACGCAAAAAAACGCAAAAAATTAATTCCTCTGCGAACCTTTGCGCTTCCCTCAGCGCCCCTTTGCGTTTTAAAATCTTAACTCTCATCTTTCACAGCACTTTCATACCACTTACTCAAAGCGGACAAAAATCAATACTTAGTTTCCTGTGTCTGTGCGTCAATAATCACACTCCAGTCATCGTTTTTCACAGCAGCTTCAAGTTGACGCTGACGTTCGGCTTCACTCGCATCTATTGTTTCTAACTCTTTAGAAAGGGTTGTATCAGCCATTGCTTTCCGTAGTTTTAGCTTTTTCTCCTCGTAGGCTTGAAGTTGGGCTTCTGACATTACCGCCTTAGTCGCTTCACCTACCGTACTAGCCCACATTCCGCAATCAGTTGCATTACCAGGTGGCGTACTTTCGAGTTCTGCTATCCACGCATCTCGCAAATCTTCCATTTCTTGACGTTTAGGAAACTTGAATGCTTGCACACGTACAAAAGCACACTTTTGCTCACCATTTTGGCGAAGATGGCTGTTTAGGGAAAGCAACACATTCCGAGAATAGCCAATATACTGTGTGCGGCGTTCTGCATCTAATACTGCGTAAACTCCGGCAATTTTAGCGTTCTGAGCAGCCACACTCCAAGCCTCAAAGTCAATGATTTCAGTACCATTGTTTGCCAGTTCAGGAGTTATACTCACCTCAATGGCCGCGTGTTCGTTGTCAGAACTATACAAAAAATCATGCAGTCCACGGTGGTTTATGGGGACATTTTGATGTTCAATTGGCGGATTGTGCTGAGTTTCCATTGTAGTTAATCTCCGAGTTACTAATTAGTGATGTCTACGACGAACTTTTTTACGAAAGGCTACGCTAATGCTTACGCAAGCAAATATATGCCCTTAAAATATTGAAGCTTAAATCTACTCACATCTCCAAATTCTTGTTTTGACAAAGCAAAAACAACTATTAAAGTTCTTATGAATCAATTGATACCTAAAAATTGGATGTTCATCAAACAACGGCTTACCCCTTATTTATTTTTACTACCCGCCTTAATTCTTTTAGGCTTAACTGTCTTTTGGCCTGCACTGCAAGCGTTTTACCTCAGCTTTACCAGTTATGAAGACATTGCCCAGCCACCACAATGGATAGGTTTCGCCAACTTCCTCAAGCTTTGGAAAGATGCAGTTTTTTGGAAAACCTTAGAAAACACTTTTTTATATCTTCTAGGTGTAGTACCAATTTTAGTAATTGCTCCCTTAGTATTGGCAATTTTGGTAAATCAGAAACTGCGGGGGATGAATTGGTTTAGAGCAGCGTACTACACTCCAGTGGTAATTTCAATGGTGGTTGCGGGAATAGCTTGGAAATGGCTGTATGCAGAAAACGGATTACTAAATCAGTTATTTAAAGCTTTAGGTCTTTTTCCAGAAGGTATTCCTTGGCTAACTAGCCCAGCAAAAATCTTTGGCATTGTACCAATTTCTCTTGCCAGCGTCATGGCTGTCACCGTATGGAAAGGATTAGGCTACTACATGGTGATTTATTTAGCAGGGTTGCAATCAATTCCCGCTGATGTGTATGAAGCCGCAGCTATTGATGGCTCTGATGGTATCAGCAAACATTGGGATATTACCATACCTTTAATGAAGCCATATCTAGCACTAGTGGCGGTAATTTCGGCTATTTCTGCGACCAAAGTGTTTGAAGAAGTCTACATTATGACTCAAGGAGGCCCACTCAGTAGCTCGAAAACGATTGTTTATTATTTATATGAGCAAGCCTTCAACAACTTGGAAATTAGCTATGCTTGCACGATTGGGCTAGTGCTATTTTTAATAATTTTAGGCTTGTCAATTTTGCGATTAGCTATTAATCAGCAAGGTGACGATATCACAATTTAATATTGCCTGAATTTAAATATATTAAATTTAGAAAACTTATCTTCTACCAGTCCCGATAATCTGAAAATATTCAAGTATCGAGAGTGTATGAAAACAGACACAATTTTTTACACCTTATTTCAAACTCTTCCAGGTGTGTTATTTGAACTTTTGGAACAATCGCAAGCCTTAGCGCAAGTACAACAAACCGATGAAGCTAACCGTAGTAATCTTTTAGAATTAGTAGAGAGAATGCTTATCTACAAATTTGTAAACAAAAGTCAGCAGGAGTTAGAAGCAATGTTTGGATTAACCGATTGGAGACAAACTAAATTTTACCAGGAAATTAAGGAAGAAACAAAGCAAGAAGTAAAAGAGGAGGTTCGCGAAGAAATAAAGCTGAAGACTATACCCCGTCTACTTAAGTTGGGTTTAAGTATCGAACAAATCGCTGAAGCATTAGAATTGGATGTTAAACAGGTACAACAAGCTATTGAGAAGCAAGGAAAAGAGGGAACAGAAAGTAATTCGTAATTTAAGAGATTTCTTTAAAACCGTGTTTGATATTCCACGACTGCACGACTATCATCAGTTAAGTTAGTGGAAGCACGCACACGAAATTCGTTGTTGATCCGATAATTAATACCCCATTGGAAAGGATCGTTTGTTGTCAAAATTTTGATACTAGAAACGGATATTTTGGAAGAAATGTCAACCCCAGCCTCTGCTGCTAATTCCAAAGTTGAATTGCTTCTTCCAGCTTCAGGATTCTCAGATATCACGGTAGGAAATATCCGCAGTTCGCTTAAGCCAAAGGTACTCCCAATCTGGTTAAAAGCTGACTGAAAATTGTTAAACACAGCCGAACCTGCGATGTTAATCAGACCTAAAGTACTGTCTGCACGTCCTTGGGTGTCTACAAATCCACCTCCTAAAAGAGCAACAATTTCAGTTTGACTACGTGACGGACTACTTGTTAATTCTAGATTTTCATTCAATTTACTAGCTAAACCGTTGATAGTGGCTTCGACTCGAACACTCTCTAACGCTGATAAACCTGTAGAATTTACCCGGCTGAAGTCATTACTTTGAGTTACATCTAGTACTTTGGCAAATAGCCGAATATCTAAGTTGGGGTCGCGGGGTTGAGAAGGACTAAAAGTTGCAGTGTGTTTATAGCCACGAGCAAGGTTAAATTGGGTAGTAAATAAATTTACCCCACCTTTTTCTAACTGGATGGTGCCATCGGGTATAGGCTGATTGATTAAGCCGTTAACTATGAGATTACCACTGGCGCGGAAGTTGAGAATAGGGTCACGGGTAATTTGGACGTTTTTACCTAGTTCCAAATCTAAATTATTAAATCTGGCGTTAGTATTTCCTGTCCCATTTCCAATTTCAGATTTGCTCTGCTTATTGGTTTTTGTTGGTGATACGCCAATACTACCATTTTCAGATGTCGTGGCGTTGGTAGATTCTGCTAGCAATACCTTACCATCAAATAAATTTACTCTACCGCCAATTATGGGATTAAGGGCAGAACCAGTAATCTGCAAATTGCCACTAGCGCCTCCTTGGTAAAGTCCCTTGAGATTCAACGCTAACTGATCGAGATTAACAGTCAGGGGATTTTTGATAGTTACGTTCTCATTGTTGAAGATGGGAATTTCTCCAGCAGCTTCTACCTTTCCACGGCTAAATCTACCTTGAAGATTTTCTACTAAGATGCTGTCAAAATTAAACAGCACTCTACCTG
>CAXUOL010000638.1:0-4429 GCA_964252435.1 uncultured Nostoc sp. | reverse complement strand
GCGCTGATGGCGACAGAATTGACATTACCCTGATGACCACAGAAGGGAATCGAGACTCTTGCTTTATTCACCACCCGATTCAAACTGTTCTGAACTGGTGCAAGAATCTGCTGGGGTAGTTTCTCTTGATTCTCCCCCATAGCTTGAATTGCCAAAACTAAACTATCTAGGGGTTGTAAGGGCAATAAATCGTCTACTCTAGCCGCTTTCTCTCGCAATTGGGATTCAGTAAGCGCCCTTTCCATCTCGGCAATCGGGTCTTTATCATCGGCATCGCTGCGCTGGTAAAAATCTTCATCTTGTTGGGGTGATTGCAAATCGGGCTGCAATTGTTGCCAGTTATCCCTCACTTGGGCCAGCAATCCCTTTTGCATTAAATATTTGTCATCCGGCCTTTCATTCAACCATTCCCGTCGGGTATTTTCTAATGTATCGCTCAACGGTCGCAAGTCTCGGTTTTTTTGTTGCCACTGGGCAAACTGCTGCCAACTTTCAATTAAAGCTTCATGGGCTAAATCAATCCAGACTTCTCCTTTTTCATCTTTCCCAGTAACTAATAAGCGTCCCTTAACCAATCCCGCTTCACCATCTAGCAACTCACTAAGTTGTTGCTGTTGATTGGCATCATCACCTGCAATATTTAATAATGTGGCTTTTGGTTGGTGCTGTCGGGTATCCTTTTCTCCCTCTCCCGTTCGCACTAACCGCAGAAAAATCTGCTTAATCCATTCTTTCTCTTGCTGACTGCGTTCTTGAGTTGGGTATTCTTTTTCATAATCTTGGTAGTGATAAACATTTTCCGCATGGAGATTTAATACCGCAGTTAATCCTCCCAACTTGTCATACTCTTCTTGGGTGAGTTGACGTTTCTTTTGCTCGCGTTTCTGCCAGAATTTAGTTAAGGCAAACTCTAACAATGGCAAACTCCCTGATTCTTGTTGAAGATTTGGGAGAATTTTTAATCCTCCTGCTTCTTCAACACTATGAGCCTGAAGCTTGGCAGGTTTGGCGATTGTCTCCTTTAAATCAACTCCAGTTAAAGCCGGTATAACAACTACCGGGGTTTGAATCAGGTGAGTCAGAGGAGGATTATCTAAACAGGATTCAAGAAAATCGCCTCGCATAGTAATTACAACTGCTAACCGCGAATCATGAATCTCTACTACCCCAGTCAGTAGTTCAATAAATTTCTGCCGTTCTTCCTTATCTATACAAACTGTAAATACTTTCTCAAACTCATCTACCACCAGCAAAAATTTTTCTGTGTTAGCCATAGCCTCTGCATCATTAATAGGTTTAGTCAGGCTGCCTAAACTGTTGTCATTCTGAGCAATTTCAACCACAAGGGCGTATTGTGTCATCTTCTTTTGCTAAAACTATTGAGAAATTACCTCTGTGCTTTAAGATACCCAAATTTACTAGTGATTTACCCATTAGAGTTAAAAACTCTAGATTTAAAATTCCAGTAGCGGTTGAGCAATGCAAGGTAGAAGCACAATATTAAAGTCTTAGTGACTGGGATAAGCTCTATACCTTATGGTTTGGTAGTAATTACGGGAGCGATGTCTAAGGGCGGGCTATGACTAGTTAGAAAATTTCAGCTTAAATTGACACCAATGGCCATTACCGTGCCACTAGGGACTTCCAAATAAAAAATAATCAATCGTTTTGGTAAGCAGGGGGAGCAGGGGAGGCAGCGGGAGAAATTGGATAGTGGCGTTGGATGGAGGAATTGAGTAATTTAATTCTTGGATGTCCCCTACCTTGAGAAAAATCTCACATCGCGCTAGTCTTCATTGACGTAACTGCACGCTGTAACATTAGGCGATGACAAATCAACTCTCTCCAGAAATTCCCTCTTGCACTTGGAGCCGTCCTATCGGCTTAGGCTGGGATAAGCCTTATACCGTTCGCTATGCAAGTAATATTGATGATGGACCTTGGCATGGTATGCCTTTAGGCGGCTTTGGTGCAGGTTGCATCGGTCGTTCTTCACGGGGAGATTTTAACCTGTGGCACATCGATGGCGGTGAGCATACCTTCAAAAACGTTCCCGCTTGTCAATTCAGTGTGTTTGAGTCCAATAGCACATCTTCTCAAGGCTATGCTTTATCTACCCAAGCGCCCGATGATGGTACTCTCAAAGCGTGGCAATGGTATCCGACACCTCTCAACACAGAGGGGACGGGCAATTATCACGCGCTATATCCACGTAGCTGGTTTGTGTATGAAAATGTATTTCAAGCACAGTTGACTTGTGAGCAATTTTCCCCGGTATGGGCAGGTAGTTACCAAGAAACTAGCTACCCTGTGGCAATATTCCTCTGGAATGCTCATAATCCCACAGATATACCGATTACTCTCAGTATTATGCTCACTTGGCGAAATATGGTGGGCTGGTTTACAAATGCTCTCAAATCTCCCGAAGTGCGGGTGCGCGATGATGGTAGTCCGGTTTACGAATACCAACCGCGCTGGGGCGAAAGTCAAGGAAACTACAACCAGATAGTTGAAAATACACAACAGGTTGGCTGTGTTTTCGGTCGGGTTGGTAGTGATGAACCTTTGCAAGAAGGCGATGGAACTTGGTGTATTGCAACACTGAAACATCCCCAAGTGGAAGTATTTCACCACAGCCGCTGGAATCCTGAAGGTACGGGTGAGGAAATATGGGAAAGCTTTGCCCAAGATGGCTCTTTGCCTAATTATGTTGATACTACTCCAGCAACAGAGAATACACAATTAGGGGCTGCGATCGCAATCCGTTTCACTCTCCAACCAGGCGAAACTCTCGAAATCCCCTTTGTCGTCGCTTGGGATTTGCCAATTACAGAATTTGCGGCTGGAGTTAACTATTACCGCAGATATACAGACTTTTTTAGTAAAAATGGAAACAACGCTTGGGCGATCGCATCCACTGCGTTACAAGAATACCAAACCTGGCGATCGCAAATTCAAAGTTGGCAAAAACCCATTCTCGACCGGGAAGATTTACCCAACTGGTTTAAAATGGCTCTATTTAATGAGCTTTATGATCTCACCAGCGGCGGTACTCTCTGGAGTGCAGCATCAGAACTTAACCCCATTGGTCAGTTTGCGGTGCTGGAGTGCCTAGATTACCGTTGGTATGAAAGTCTAGATGTGCGGTTGTATGGCTCTTTTGCCTTGCTGATGCTATTTCCAGAATTAGAAAAGTCGGTAATGCGGGCATTTGCACGGGCGATTCCTCAAGGTGATGATACTCCCCGAATCATTGGCTATTATATGACAATTAAGGCAGAAAGCCCGATTGCAGTTCGCAAAGTTGCAGGTGCAACACCCCACGATTTAGGCGCACCCAATGAACACGTTTGGGAGAAAACTAACTACACCAGCTATCAAGACTGTAATTTATGGAAAGATTTAGGTAGTGATTTTGTTTTGCAAGTATACCGTGATTTTTTGCTCACGGGTGCTGACGATGTAGAATTCCTGGCAGATTGCTGGAATGCAATCGTTCAAACCCTCGACTACCTGAAAACTTTTGACCTCGATGGCGATGGGATTCCTGAAAATTCTGGCGCGCCCGACCAAACCTTTGATGATTGGCGGTTACAAGGAGTCAGCGCCTATTGTGGGGGGTTATGGTTGGCAGCGTTAGAGGCTGCGATCGCAATTAGCGATATTTTATTAACTCACAAACTTGGCGATCTTCTCTCCGAGACGCTGCGCGTTGGCGAAGCCTCTCGCAGAGAAGGCGTCTTGGCGGTTCAAAAATCCACTTATGAAACTTGGTTACAACAATCTCTTCCTATTTACCAAGAAAAACTCTGGAATGGGGAATATTACCGACTTGATAGTAAAAGTGGTTCCGATGTGGTAATGGCAGACCAATTGTGTGGACAATTCTACGCCCGTCTGCTGGATTTACCTGATATTGTACCGAGCGATCGCGCCCTTTCTGCTCTAAAAACTGTTTATGACGCTTGCTTTTTGAAATTCTGTAATGGTGAGTTTGGTGCTGCTAATGGTGTTCGTCGTGATGGTTCACCAGAAAATCCCAAAGCTACTCATCCCTTAGAAGTTTGGACAGGGATAAACTTTGGGCTGGCGGCTTTTCTCGTGCAGATGGAAATGAAGGATGAAGCGTTGAGGTTGACGCAAGCTGTAGTGCAGCAAATTTATGAAAATGGTCTGCAATTTCGCACGCCAGAAGCTATCACCGCAACTGGTACTTTTCGCGCTAGCACTTACCTGCGGCCAATGGCGATTTGGGGAATTTACTTAGTTATTAATTGATTGACTATCAAAGCGGTTCTCGTTTTGATGCAACACACGAAGATGTCATTGGTTTGAAGAAGAATGCAGAATTCAGAATTCAGAATCAATTAGTGCGGGATTCAGACCCGCCACTTTCTTGTTGACCGCTAAATTTTCAATTTAGCGGGGG
>CAXUOL010000637.1:1628-4435 GCA_964252435.1 uncultured Nostoc sp. | reverse complement strand
AATTAAGTTCTACTTGGATTCTATGTATATAAAACCCAAATAGAACTCAAATAGAACTCAAGTCTGATATTTTTTTTGTTACATATTGCGAGAGCTTTCGATAACAACTCGTTCCAACTGTTTAAAGTTTTCTAACACACGACCTGTTCCCAGCACAACACAGCTCAAAGGATCGGCTGCAATGTGGGTAATAATCCCTGTTTCATGGCTAATGAGGGTATCTATGCCTTTGAGCAAAGCACCGCCACCAGCTAACATAATACCTCTGTCAATAATGTCTGCTGCCAGTTCTGGCGGTGTGCGTTCCAGTGTTCGCTTCACAGCTTCTATAATTACTGATAGCGGTTCCAGCATACTTTCACGGATTTCTGGGGCTTTGATTGTTACAGTTCGCGGTAGACCAGAAAGCAGGTGTAAGCCTCGGACTTCCATCATGGCGTCATTATCATCACTAGTTGGATAGGCAGAACCAAGCCGAATCTTGATTTCCTCGGCAGTACGTTCACCAATGACTAAATTATGAACTTTCTTAATATACTGAACGATCGCATCAGTCAGTTCATCTCCAGCAATGCGTACTGATTCGCTGATTACCGTACCTTGAAGACTCAGCACTGCAACTTCTGTTGTCCCACCACCAATATCGATGATCATGTTGCCTGTAGCTTCAGCAACAGGTAGTCCTGCACCAATAGCCGCAGCTACAGGTTCATCAATTAAATAAACTTTTCTTGCTCCTGCTTGGTGAGCTGCATCCATCACCGCTCGCCTTTCTACTCCTGTGACGCCACTGGGAATACCAATAACGATTCGAGGTAAAATCAAAGATTTACCTTCATTTACACGCTGAATAAAGCTTTTCAGCATCAGCTCGGCTATCTCAAAGTCAGCGATTACACCATCCCGCAAAGGACGCAGAGCAATCACATTTCCCGGCGTGCGACCGAGCATTTTTTTGGCTTCTTCTCCGACTGCTAGTGCTACCTTTTCATTGACATCGATCGCAACTACAGAAGGTTCTTGTAGTACAATACCTTTACCAGATACATAAACCAGGGTGTTTGCGGTACCGAGGTCGATACCCATATCCCATGAAGTGCGAAAGTTTCTAAAAATACCCACGCGTCTGTAAGCCCCCTATGTGCGATACTTCTTGACTACAACGGTAAGAGTTAATCGTGCTTGATTCGATTATGTTTGTATCCTAAGTTGAGTAAACTAGACAATATTTTTATATGATTCCCAGAAATATTTAGTATGTCTCAAGCGCCGTACTTTTTGATATTCTCTGGTTAGATTAGTATATCCGTATACTTTTATGTGTTTACTCCAAAATAGTGTGTATAAATTTTCAAGTCAATTATATTGTTAACTGTTTAACACGTTATTTTCAAGTCTTTCACAATTCGCTATGATGAGAGTCAAAATAAATGAGTACACCTGTACTGAAAGGTAACACGTATGAGTATCAATGTTGTCACCCTCGTCGGTCGTGTAGGCGGCGAACCAGAAATGAAATATTACGATTCTGGAAAAGTTGTGTGTAAATTGACATTAGCAGTTGATCGCCGATCGCGCAACAACGATAAACCCGACTGGTTTAATTTAGAACTATGGGACAAAACAGCAGAAATAGCGGGTAACTATGTGCATAAGGGAAGCCTGATTGGAGTCAAAGGTTCATTGAAGTTTAATAGCTGGAACGATCGCCAAAGTGGAATACTCCGTTCTTCACCATGTATTCGAGTAGACCAACTAGAGTTATTAGGCTCTAAGCGCGATGCAGAAGCGGGCGGAGATTTTTCGCCAGAGAATTTCTAATTTAATTGGGAATGGGGAATGGGGCATTGGGCATGGGGCATTAATTAGTCCTTTGCCCTCACTAATGACAAAGGACTAATGACTAATAACTAATAACTAATTTGCAACGTCACCGATGCTTCTACTTCTTGTTCACCACCAACAATCGGGGTGGAAGCATCAGCTGATTTTGCAGCCTCAGCTCGTAAAAACATTGGTGGTGGTGGAGGCGCACTGGCATTATTAACTTGAATGCTAACTATTTCTTTGGATTTAAAACCCAAGGCACTGAAAACGGCATCAGCTTGCTGTCGGGCGTCTTGAGTAGCTTCTTTTAATGCTTGTTTTTGAGCAACTGCGATCGCTTCATCATTCGCAACAAAACTAATGCCGTTAATTTGCGTTGCACCGGCTTTGACTGCATCATCCAATAATGTCCCAGCTTGCTCAACAGGAATTCTAAAACTTACAGTGTTAGTGGCAGCATAGCCTGTAATCCGCTGTACATTATTGGTGTAGCTGTAAACCGGATTGAGACGGATACCAGTGGTTTGTAATTTTTCAACATTTTTGCTCTTGAGAAACGCAACCACAGCCGATGACCTCTGAGCGGCTTCTTGTTGTACCTCTTGGGCTGTTTTCCCCTGAATCTCCACTCCTAAACTGACTTGTGCCAGAGTTGTCGGAATTGTTTCGACTCCGCGACCACTGACACTAAGGGTTCGCCACAATTTATCTTTTTCTTGTGCAAATGCAGGTAGTACAAAAGTTGTACATAAAAGCATTGCTAAAGGCAGTATTTTCCACAAGTTTCCCGATGGAAACTGAGAACCGGGTAAAGCGGCTCTAGTCATCATATTTGCACTCCTCAAAGTATCCACAGATGTTTTGAATAAACGTATGTAGCAATCTTCTGGTGGTCGTTGAGAGCCAACAGCCACCACAAGTTTTTCACAACTCAAGTGCGATCGCTAGATACGATTTGTATGTTCTTACTTTGACACTGC
>CAXUOL010000637.1:0-1528 GCA_964252435.1 uncultured Nostoc sp. | reverse complement strand
CACAACTCAAGTGCGATCGCTAGATACGATTTGTATGTTCTTACTTTGACACTGCGATCGTCAAAAGCTGAGATGGTTACATTTTTGGATACTAAAAAAATACACTAATCCTGCATAGCATAAATAGAAACGTTTACACTGTATTCATTTTGAATTCGGATTATCTCTTTATATGATGTTTTTCAGAAACGCGTCAGAATCAAAGAGAAGGATTTTCAGAGAACCTAATGCATTTGTTAGAACCAATCAACTTCTCTTTTCCTCTGCTGGCCACCGCAACACAAGCCGCAGACAGTTCAATGGTAGTCGAAGCAGTGCTACTAAGCTTAGTAGTCATTTATCTCGCCAGCAAAGTTGGTGGAGAGTTATCAAACCAAGTGGGTTTGCCGCCCGTCTTAGGCGAACTCGTTGGCGGTGTGGTAGTTGGCATCTCTGTTTTCCATCTTTTAGTGTTTCCAGAAGGCGGCACAGACAGTTCTAATTCTTTGATTGTGTCGTTCCTTCAAACCACTGCTGGTTTAACGCCCCAAGCCGCTCCAGCGGTGTTTGCAGCCCAGTCCGAAGTCATATCCGTTTTGGCAGAATTGGGTGTGATTATTCTGCTGTTTGAAATCGGTTTGGAGTCGAATTTAAAAGATTTAATGGCAGTTGGTATTCAAGCCACTGTCGTCGCAGTCGTGGGGGTAGCAGTACCCTTTGCCGCTGGGACTGTAGGACTGATGACTTTGTTTGGTATTAGCGCTGTACCCGCAATTTTTGCAGGGGCGGCTTTGACTGCTACTAGTATTGGCATGACTTCCAAGGTGCTGTCAGAATTGGGACGGCTCAATTCTAAAGAAGGGCAAATTATTTTGGGTGCTGCCGTAATCGACGACGTTCTGGGAATCATCGTTTTAGCGGTAGTAGCTAGCCTAGCTAAAGACGGCGTGGTGGATGTCAACAAAGTCATTTATTTGATTATCAGCGCCACTGGTTTTATTTTGGGAGCAATCCTACTAGGGAATGTTTTCAATAAGTCTTTTGTAGCGATCGCCGATCAACTCAAAACACGTGGTGGACTAGTAATCCCAGCATTCATTTTCGCCTTTGCTATGGCATACTTGGCCGCCGTCATCCAGTTAGAAGCAATTCTAGGAGCTTTTGCAGCTGGTTTAGTCCTAGAAGAGACCGATAAGCGTAAAGAACTGCAAAGGCAAGTCTGTCCCATTGCCGATATGTTAGTGCCAATTTTCTTTGTGACTGTTGGTGCAAAAACCGATTTGGGAGTTTTAAACCCAGCAATTCCCGACAATCGGGAAGGTCTAATTATGGCAACTTTCCTGATTATAGTAGCCATTCTCGGTAAAGTAATCACAGGCTTAAGCGTGTTTGGTCAACCGGGAATCAACCGTTTAGCGATCGGTGTGGGGATGATTCCCAGAGGCGAGGTTGGGTTAGTGTTTGCTGGTGTCGGCGCTGCCAGTGGCGCTCTCTCGAAACCATTAGGGGCAGCAATTATCATGATGGTTATCTTGACAACCTTTTTAGC
>CAXUOL010000636.1:0-4438 GCA_964252435.1 uncultured Nostoc sp. | reverse complement strand
GCTTGGGCAATTTCTTCTGGGCGGGAACCATTTTCTAGTTGTCTTAAGTTTTGTTTCTGTTGTTCCAGGGCACCACCTAGCTCGTTGATACTAGATTTTCTGCTTTGGCGGAGTTGGTCTAGGCCTTTCTGAGCTACGACAAGGGCAGCTTCAGCGCTTTGTTGTTCTTTGACATATCCTTCTAAGGTATCTTGGGAAACTGCGCCCTCTTTTCTCAATTGTGCGTATCGTTTGGCGCGTGACTGTGCTAGTTCCACATCAGATTTAGCTGACTGAATTTTAGCCTCAGCTTGAGCAATTTCTTCTGGTTGCGATCCCGATTGGGCATCTCTAAAGCGAGCTTGGGCTTGGACTAACTGCGCTCTAGCTTGGGCAACTTCTTCTTGTCGCGTACCTGCTTTGAGTTCAGCAAGCTTTGCTTGGGCTTGTTGCAGTGAGCCTCTAGCTTGTAATAATTGAGCTTGGACATTATCACTTTGCAGACTAATAATGACTTGTCCTTGTTGAACGCGGTTGCCCTCTTGGATGAAAATCTCGGTAATTCGTCCTTCAACCTGTGGCTTGATGATTACTGAACGTGGAGCCTCTAAGGAGCCAATAAACTCCGAACTTTCTTGAACGGTTTCAGTTTTCAGTGTCGCTAGCTTGACCGGAACTGCTCTAGGTTGACCAGCATTTGCCTCAGCTGCTGGTGCATTGCTAGCATTACTAGTTTGCCACCAACGCCAACCAAAACCTACACCTGCAATTAATAAGACGATTCCTAATAGTAGGGGCCAACGCCGTTTTTGAGGTGGCTTAGGCGATCGCTGTGGCAATTGTTGCGACTCTTGACTAGAATCAGTAACAGCAGGCTGTTCTGTTTCAATCGGTAAGGGAGAGTCAGGGAACTCAGAATGGGACATCTTCGTTTTCTCGTCTTGTGGATTTAGACTTGGGCAATCTACTTTTTGCTAAAAAAGCTTTATTTTGAATTGAATAGTTTTTTAGCCTTTTTTCTCTATGTTGGTAAAAAATATGTCTGGGTATTTGGGCGATCGCTCACGATGTCTAGCACCTAAAATGAACCAATTTTGTTCAGCACATTATGGTTGATTTGTACATTACTTAACTCCGTTCAATTTCTTAAAGTGTAATTTATAGTTTTTTGTTAGTCAGTATAAACACAGTGCTTTAGCTCAGAGAGAAAGCATGGTTCATGTTGTTGCAGCTAAAGCTTCTGCCTGTAAAGCGATCGCTTCGGTAATTAGAGCAAGTTAGTAGTTGCTTCTTAGTTCTGGAAATGAGGAAATAAAGTTACTTCATTGACCGCAGCAACACGAGCAATTTCTCGCGTTGTCGCTGTGGTTAAACTTGCCGTTGCAAATACCTTAGTTGCTGACTCGATCAAGGGTGCATAAGTTTGTGCCGTACTTGACGCTAAGTTTTTTATGAGTGTTTGCAAGCACTTGCTTGCATTATAACTACATAGCAGACGAGATTGATATTAGTTACAGATGAGTTTATCGCTCTTGAGTATTACTGAATACTGATCTTAAGGAAGAAAAAAATCTGGAGCGATGCCTTCTCTACAAGATGCGTAGCTTTGCTTCTTTACAGGAGTACGCCTACGCTGATTAATTCAGCTCTATTAATCAAAGTTGCGAGTTTCATCAAGTTATCCTCACCAAAAACGGTGTGCAATCAGTTAGTGTTCTCTAGATTCCTATTTTTGAGCAGTCTCAACTTCCTACAGTGAGTTCACCCGATCGGTTGATCTTTAAATCACCCGAATGGGTGATTTAATTTATCCCAATCAGGGTTTTGTTTGTGTAGTTAACGAGTCAGAAATCTTCAATCCTGTTCAACCATCCACAACTGATTTCTTAGAATCGAATTTTGGTAAAATACCCACAGTTGATTTTCGGTTGGTAACAATATGAGAAAAAAGCCACTCATACCGATCAAGCGCTTGCTCTAAGGAATAGTTTTCTTCGGCAAATTGTCTTCCTATGTTACCTAGCTTCGTTGCTAGAGCCGGATTAGCATATAAATCATGCACCGCAGCAGCCATTGCCTGGGGCGATTCTGGTTCAACAACTATCCCACCACCACTGAGTTCGATCGCTTTCGCAGCAGTACCAGTGGCGGGAACTGAACCCACAATTGGGCGACCACTGGCCAACAACAGTGGTATTTTTGAAGGCATATTGAACGAAATTACATTGTGCTTTTGCACAATTAGCCCGACATCAGAAGCTGCTAGCATTTCAGGTAGTTTTTCTCGCGGCTGTAACGGTAGTAGCAAAACATTATCTGCTCCATTTGATAGACAATATTCCTGCAACCTTTGCAATGCTCTTGATTCGCCAACAATGACAAAGACAATATCTTTGATATGACGTAAACAAACGGCTGCTTCTATTACTGTCTCTAAACCTTGCGTTAGAGCAATGTTACCTGAATAAAGTACTACAAATTTCCCATCTAGTTGATGGTTAGATATCCAGGAGTTGCTCTGTTTCGCTAACGGGCGAATGAAATTTACATTTACCCAATTGGGAATACAAACGATTTTATTAACAGGTACTCCCTTATTTACTAAATTCTCACGAAACCCATCAGTGATCACACTAATAGCGTGTGCATTCCGATATGCAAATTTCTCTAAAGCTGCAAGAGTTCGGATCATCCACTTGTTTTTTAATAACCCGATACGCACAGCAGCTTCTGGTAAAATATCTTGCACATTTAGAACTACTGGGCAGTTGTATAACCAGCCGAATGTTGTTGCTGGTAACGTACCTAGTAGCGGCGGGACTGTTAAGATAATCACATCTGGTCGCCCACCTTTAAAGGCTTGAGGTAAGCTTGTGAAAACAAAACTCAACTCCAGTAACAGCCGATCCACGAGGTTAGGTTTAGACTTAATTCGGACGTAACTTCGCGCAATAGTGACGCCATTTTTTTGTTCCGTAAGATACCATTTATTTTGATACCCATCGTAAATTTCGCGCTGAGGATAGTTGGGCATTCCCGTAATCACTCGCACTTTATGACCTCGCTTTACTAGTCCTTCTGCCAATTCAGTCATTAACGGAGCAATTCCAATTGGCTCTGGATGATAGTTGTAGGAATAAATCAGAATATGCATGAACTATTTGTGAATTTTGTGAAGATAACATGAGACGTTCAGATTACTTATTAATAGCCAGTAGTGGCTGCTATTTTTATTGCTTACAGCGTTTTCTTTTGCATGAAGCATAAAGCTATAAGTTTAGAGGCAGGAGGCAGAGTAGAAACTGTTTATATCTGATTTGTATCTCTGCATTTTACTACCTTATTTATTTACAAATGCTGTATTTTGACTGGTAAAATTGTTTGATTAAAAAAAAAGTGTTAAACATTGCTTATAGATTTTATTTGTGGTTTTCAAAAGATATTTTTTGTCCAGCATAAAACACTTAAGAATCAAAATATAACTTTGTATAAACAGGTTAGGCTCTTGATAAATATAGACTTTATTTTCTGGTGATTATGACAATAGTTGGTCTGTTTATTTCCGAGCTAATGCCTAAATTTACACTTGAGGAATTGTAACATTATATTCACTGTTATGCATATAACCCTCATTCCGCCTTTTCAACTGGCACACGAAGTATTTTTAACCAAGCATCAGTATTGTATTAATTAGAGAGAATCCGACTTTTTAAGTAGTTTAAAGGCACTGACCAAAACAGTGTTGATGCTGAGTAATGAATACTGGCATAAAAGTAAAATTAATTGCACTCAGCACTGAGCTTTGTAAAAGTGTTAATGACGAACTATTAGACATTTGGTGAAATTAAATATGCGTTATCCAGAATCCTTGTAGAGATTTAACAATGCTACGTCTATACATTATTTTTCACTCAATATTTATAATGAGGTTAAAGATAACCCACCAGTTTACTGAACTAAATAGGTAGAACGGCGTAAATATTTGTAGTTGGGATGAGGCAGGAGGGAAGAGGGAAGAGGGTTTTAGTTTCGTTCATTTTTATTAACATAGTTTAGTTTTATTCTACCGACCTACTTAAGCTTATGATGGAAATATATATCCGTAAATACCGCATAAAAGTACGTATGTAATGTAATGAATTTATAAAGATAAGCACTTTTTTTATAAAGTTTTGCATAAAATGCCAGGTCTATAGCGATGTCTTACGACAAACCGCTCCTTTGTATACAATCCAATCTGACCTAACTTCCATCCCTGATTTATCTTAGGACTTACGCAAAAAACCTTTCTAACTCTTATTCCTCTGTGTTCTCTGCGCTCTCTGTGGTTTGATTTTGCGTGACCTATGCGTAAGTCCTATATCTATGGGGTTTTCTCCTTGTCCACTTCGATGACCGATTCAGCTAAAAATCACGAGCGATCGCCTGAGAATAACTGATAAAGTTGAGCTACGCAAAG
>CAXUOL010000635.1:0-4440 GCA_964252435.1 uncultured Nostoc sp. | reverse complement strand
CAACAGCAAGGTTGGCAAATTTACGATGAACAGCGCCACCAAGGAAAAATTCGCCATTTCGGTTTACGCATTGGCCGACACACTGGAGAAATGTTGTTGACTTTGGTGGTGAAGGATTGGAATTTATCAGGAATTGAAACCCAAGCCCAGGAATGGTTAAAGCGCTATCCACAGTTAGTGGGAGTGTCGCTCAATCGCAATAGCGATCGCACAAATGCTATCTTTGGATCAGAAACCCGTTGCATCGCTGGAGTACCTCACCTGCGTGAAAATTTTGCTGGACTGGAATTTCAAGTACGCCCAGATACATTTTTCCAAGTGTATACCGAAACAGCAGAGGCACTATTGCAGGTAATTCAATCAGAACTCAATCTTCAAGGGCATGAGTTCCTAGTTGATGCCTACTGTGGTATAGGGACTTTAACTTTACCCCTCGCCAAAAAAGTGCGTATGGCTACAGGATTAGAAGTGCAATCAGCAGCAGTCGAACAAGCAATTTTGAATGCCCACCGCAACGGAATTGATAATGTGACATTCCAAGTCGGGGCAGTAGAGAAATTGCTTCCCCAAATGGGCACAATACCAGAAGTAGTAATACTCGATCCGCCACGTAAGGGGTGCGATCGCGCAGTTATAGATGCTTTACGGCAATTGAAACCATCTCGGATCGTTTACGTCAGCTGTAAAGTAGCTACCCTCGCCCGCGACCTGAAATTGCTTTGTCAAGATGGGCAATATACCATCACACGGGTACAACCTGCTGATTTTTTTCCTCAAACTGCTCATGTTGAAACTGCCGCCTTTCTTGTGCTATCACATTTTGACAAGGGTAGTAATTCCTTCAAAAAAACTGAAATTTGAAAATTTTAGTCTAGTGCATACTAAAGATGCTAAAATTGAATTAAGCCAAAAATAAAAATTCATTTTGTTTAAATAAATTCAAGTTGCATGGGTTCTTAAAAAGATGAAGAAGATTGTGTAAATTATCAATCGGCAATTAACTAGAGTAGGCCAATACTCTCTAAAATTAACAGCATATTTTTAATTTGCTGACTTCATTATCAAATTTATTCCAGCCGATATATACCTAAACAATCCTAATTCATACAATAGAGCCAATGCTCCCTAGCATTTTCAAAATTTAGTTTTAAAGACGCAAGTTTGAAGGCAGCATGACCACCTCAAGTTTTATCAGGGTGACTGTAATAGCAAACTGATGTCTAGCTAACTGAAAGCTATGGGGTTTCTCTTGTGATTACTATTTCACTCCGTCCAGTTGGACGTTATTGGGGCACTATTAGTTTTGCCTCAACCCTCTACCTTTGTCCCATATTAGACTTATTGTTGGCAGAAATTCCAGCAAGATTACAAGCAGAACTGCGGCTAGGACTTCAAGAAGCCCTAGTCAACGCAGCCAAACATGGTAACAATCTCGATCCGAGTAAAACAGTTGTAGTTCGTTTTTCCGTAATAGATAATCAATATTGGTGGATAATATCAGATCAGGGTAGTGGCTTTACTCCTTCATCTACTAGTAATGAAGAACCAACAGACTATCTTCCACCAGATGAGTCAGAAAATGGTCGTGGTTTATGTCTTCTGCATCAAATTTTTGATCAGGTAGAGTGGAACCGCAAAGGCACAGAATTGAGGCTTTGTAAACAAATGGAAAATCGCCGAGGATTATCTCTGCGACGGTAGGGTAGTTAGGAGTTAGGAGTTAGGAGTTAGGAGTTAGGAGTTAATAATTTAAAACTTTTAACTCTTCACTCATCACTCCTAACTTTTTCCGTGAGTCGGACAGGGAGGGGCAGAAATGGACCGATCTAACCAACCAACTGCTTGTTGTAATCTAGCTTGAGCTTCTTCTGGCTGATTCTTTAAAAGATACACAATCGCTGCTGCTACTTGTTCATTAGCGCGGGAATTGCGGTTAGACTTGAGGCGATGCCAATCGTTAGGGGAAATAGTCAATCTTTCCATGAGAGCTTGAGCTAGTTCCAGAGTACTAAGTTCATTCAGTTGACTGGTTTTAGGCAGCTGAGTAGATTGAGACATAATTATGAGTGCTGAGTGATGAGTGCTGAGTGATGAGTGCTGAGTGCTGAGTCAAAAACTCATAGTTTTAATTTTGACTATTGGCAGGTCGCATTTAATCTTAGTTTACTACTTGTACATGAAGCCGTCTAAACAATCACAGCCGTCAGCAGAAAATCCCGAACCAGATTTTGAACAAGAATTAGAGGAAGTAGAGCGATCACTCCTATCCTTAAGAGAACGTTACAATCAAGTGCAAGGCGATCGCCAACAACAGGCACAATGGCAACAGCGCCGCGATCAACTAAAGCACAATAAATCTCAGACACCAGAAATCAAAGCAGAGTTACGGCAAATTCAACGGCAGTTGGAAAGGCTAGAACTAAACTTAGAAAGTCAGTTATTTTCTTGGCGTAGCCTCAAAAAACCTTTCTGGCAAGTAGTCCGCTTTGGTGGAATGGGCGTTATCATAGGCTGGATATTAAAGTCTTATGCTGGATAAATATGGTAAATCGACGGATTGCAGAAATATTGCGAAGTGGCCAACCTGATGAGTCCCTCCAAGTGCAAGGCTGGGTGCGGACGAAACGCGAGTCTAAAGGGTTTGCTTTTATTGAAGTCAATGACGGCTCATCACTAGCTAATTTGCAAGTCGTCATCAATCAGAATTTGCCAGATTACGAAGCTATCTTGAAAAAATTGAATACGGGTGCTGCTGTTGAGGTGACAGGGGTACTAGTGGCTTCTCTTGGGAAAGGACAGCGAATTGAGTTGAAAGCCGAGACGGTGAAAGTTTACGGAGAAGCTGATCCCGATACATATCCCCTGCAAAAGAAACGCCATTCCTTTGAGTTTCTGCGAACCATTGGACATTTGCGATCGCGGACTAATTCTTTTGGTGCAGTTTTCCGCGTCAGAAATGCTTGTTCGACAGCAATTCACCAATTTTTTCAACAAAGAGGCTTTTTGTGGGTACACACACCCATCATCACTGCTAGCGATTGCGAAGGCGCGGGTGAACTGTTTAACGTTACCAGTTTAGATTTAAAGAATGTTCCCCGCACAGAAAATCAAGCAGTAGATTACAGCCAAGACTTTTTTGCTAAACCCACATATTTAACAGTTAGCGGCCAGTTAGAAGCAGAAGTCATGGCGATGGCGTTTAGCAACGTCTACACCTTCGGACCTACCTTCCGTGCAGAAAATTCCAACACTTCCCGCCACCTAGCAGAATTTTGGATGGTTGAGCCAGAAATGGCTTTTTGTGACTTAGAAGGCGATATGGATTTAGCTGAGGCATTTCTCAAGCACATTTTTAAATATGTGTTGGAAACTTGCCCAGAAGATATGGAATTTTTCAATGAACGCATTGATAAATCTGTGTTGACGACAGCCGAAAATATTATTAATAATCAGTTTGAACGCTTAACTTATACAGAAGCCATCAAACTTTTAGAAAAAGCTGATGTTAAATTTGAATATCCTGTGAGTTGGGGTTTAGATTTACAATCAGAACACGAACGTTATCTGGCTGAACACCAGTTTAAAAAGCCGGTAATTGTTACAGATTACCCTGCCCAAATTAAAGCTTTTTATATGCGCTTGAACGACGATGAAAAAACCGTCCGGGCAATGGATATTCTCGCACCGAAAATTGGCGAAATTGTCGGTGGTTCCCAGCGCGAAGAACGTTTAGAAGTATTAGAACGCCGGGTGTTAGCGCAAGGATTAAACCCAGAAGACTTGTGGTGGTATCTGGATTTGCGTCGTTATGGTACTGTTCCACACGCCGGTTTTGGGTTGGGTTTTGAACGACTTGTGCAATTTATGACTGGTATGGGAAATATTCGTGATGTGATTCCCTTTCCGCGTACACCCCAAAGTGCTGAGTTTTAGTTTGTAACCCAGGCGATTATAAATCGCGTCTATACAAACCAAGTCCATCTGTGCGGACTAATAAAAACTTTGAAACCCGCATTCGCGGGTTTTGCTTGTATAGCCGCATATTTTATAAAGCGATTAGTTAAAATTAAGAATTTTGAATCTCCTCTTGTAAAACTTGAACTTGCTCAATAGATAATTCAGTAACTTGAGCAATTTGCTCTAAACTCATTCCAATTCGCAGCAAATTTAAAGTCAACTTTCTTGTTGTTTCAGCTTTGCCTTTGGCTTCGCCTTCTGCTTTACCTTTGGCTTCGCCTTCTTCTAGGATTTCTTGATAAATGACTGATTCGCGCATAATCTCACTCCTGAAAATCTTCTTAATTACATCTTTTTTTAACACCAGACCTGCTAGAATTCCACTTGCAGCAGCTATATTTCTTTGTAGCTGGCGATCGCTAATTGCTTCAACTGCTTTGGCTACTTGGGTTAATACCATTGTAGGATCGTTTGTCTGACTTA
>CAXUOL010000634.1:0-4459 GCA_964252435.1 uncultured Nostoc sp. | reverse complement strand
CAGGTAAAAACCTCGCCCCTCTTGTGGCGCGACAATCATCATCCCTTTCCCCTTTTCCCTTTTATCAGCGATCGCAAGTTCCTAGAGCTATGAAAACATGTATCTAAAGCTACTTGATTCTTTTATCTAAATATCATGTCCGGGTAATTAGTAGATTTTAATTACAATTCCCTGTAGAGACGCAGAGCTAGCTGTGCTACCCTACCATAATGGTTTAACTATCTGTAAATTGCTCTAATAATATTGACTTAACCTGAGACTTTCCAAAATTATTTGCAAACAACAATATTTCCGACTTATTTAAAAAGCCGGAAATTTAAAGCTTTCGATTTTTACAAATCCAATAGGATTGCTATATCATCTCTATTTACCAAAAGCATCCTTGATGTTATCAACAGTACGTTCAACTGCATTCTTTGTTTTGTCTACTGCTTCTTTAGTCCGAGATGCATCTTCATTTGCTCTTCTCTGAATTGTAGCGGCATCTTTCTTGGCTTTGCGCTCAGCAAAACTACCATTATCTGTTGATTGGTCAACTTTATTGGCATTGCTCCTGGCAGCTTGCTTAACTTTATCTGCCGTATCATCAATGAAATTTTTGGTTCGTCCAGCATCTCTACCAGCTTTGTCTTGAGCGCGATCGCCTGCGTCTGAGGATGCAATCAAGGTTGCAGCAGGATCAGCCATTGCTGAAGTGTTCGAGAAAAATGCACCTTGCCAAACGAAAGCCATCGCTAACATACAAAGCAATGTTGTAGCCATCCAGCGTTTTACCGTGGAAAGCTGCTTTGCAACATAATTGGATTTCATACAATACAATCTCATGTGATTTAGTATACTATTTCTACTTCATTTAGCTTATTAGCCATATCGATCCCTAGATAGAAGTTCTGGCATCAATAGTTATGAAA
This sequence comes from uncultured Nostoc sp., assembly GCA_964252435.1. GTDB lineage: Bacteria > Cyanobacteriota > Cyanobacteriia > Cyanobacteriales > Nostocaceae > Nostoc. The sequence goes on along the minus strand of CAXUOL010000634.1, from coordinate 3,548 downwards.
TTAATTCACTATTTTGATAGATTGAATTTTGAGTAAAGATTATTTCTTAGAAATTAAAGGTCGAATTCAACAGTTTACAGTTTTTGAACATGGGCGATACCTACGGTGAGCTACGCTAACGCACCGAGAGAAAAATTAGCGATCGCCCTCTGCCTTCTTTGTAAATAGTTAAATTGATATGTTAAGCCCAGACGTGTGGCGGTAGAGAACTAGCAGCATTACACTGTGCAAAGGAGTGTCAGAGTTTGTCGCCAGACATCGCTAAAGTATCTTATCTCAACGAACTCCTAACTCCTAACTCCTAACTCCTAACTCCTAACTCCTAACTCCTAACTTTATTTATTTCCCACTATAAAAAAAGGCAATTTCTTTCTCTTTTAGGGGTGCGAAACCAGCATCTACGAGTAACTGGTCGAGTTCTGCTTGGGGAATATGTTTTGCGCCAATCCGCACAATACGCGATCGCATCGTATTAGATACACCACTGCGCTGTCTATTGCCTTCTAGCGCCATAACTTTACCATAAAGTTCTAGCTTGGCAGGCTCAATGGGAGAACCATCAAAATCAATTCCCTGGGCGATCGCTTGATCAATCGCATCAGCCCCTGTAGTAGTTTGATTCCCTGGATTAGTTTCGGTAGGCATGGTAATTTACTCTTGTTTACTATGGGTAGATTTTACCAGCCTTGCTTATACTAATACTGCTTACAGACTTTTTTGCTGTTAGAAAAGCATAGCATTTTGGATTTTGCGAAAAGTTTGAGCGTCGGCTTCCAGCGATCAAAGCTTTTCAAGACGGATTTTAGATTCGTCAATTCTCCTTGGGACTGATAGCGATCGCACAAACGCACTAAAATTTCAGAAACCATCATGATGGATACTGACATGGTATCGATCCCAATTACTTTGGAACACCTGATTACGGCGGTACAACAGTTGCAGCCAGACGAACGAGCAAAAGTCGCTAGAACCTTGATTCAAATAGATTTACGTTCAGATTTGACAGCTTTAATTCAATAACTTTATGCCGAACCCCCCGTGAATGAGATTACAGACGATGAAATCAGGGCTGAAATTAAAGCTGTACGTCAGCAATCAATTAATTCAACGGCTCCATAATGACTCTTAAACCTTTGCTAGAGAGTGTTTTGAGCATTTCTTTAGCATTATATTCACTACTAAAAACTCCTGCTTGCATAACTCTTTGACCTTGCCAAACTGTAGGAAACGCACCAGGAGCAAGGAATTTTACTAAATCTCGATCCTTATCAGTTGCAAGTGGCACTACTATGCGATAACGCACACCAAATTGTCTTGCAGAGTTACTACTATCGGGAATACTTGCAGAACTTGTTTGCAGATTGCGAGTATTAACAATGGGGATATTGCGATTGGGAAGTGGTAAAAGTTCTGAAGCACCTGGGGCAGCAGTTTCTAGTATTGGTAATGGCTGCTGTGTTTGATCCTTCATACTTGGTGCTGGTGGCTGTGCAACTGAATTGGATGGGGAGTCAGGGGCAGTAAACTCAATGGTATTAGGATCGATCCGCACATAATTTAACTGTAGTGTCTCACGCGGCTGTGCGTTAATTGGTATTTGTCTACCTGACAAGCTGCTAGGAGTAGGAAATCCGGCAATGCTAGAAGTGGGTGGTTGTTTGGATATAGGCGTGGAAAGCGGTACATTATTGGCTGGCATTAATGGCAGCAGTTGACTGTTTAATTGCCCAGAAACAGGATTATTTGCTGAAATGCTGTTGCTGGTTTGCCCATTAGTAGTTTCAGAGATTTCGGAAGCCGAGAAGCTGATTTCTCCAGTTGGTGGTATTTGTCGTAATACGTTGTTGGGAGCTGGTTGAGAATTTGGGGTTGCTAGTGCTGTTGTACCGTTAATATCTACCTTGCCAGTGATGCGATCGCTCACAAGGTTGTTACCAGCAGCAGGAATCAGCTGTTTTGCAGCGCTGGCGTTAATATCGTAGCGGGCATTATTTTGAAATGTATTACCCCCAGGTTCCGATGCACTACCCAAATCTGGCATTGCTTGAGCGATCGCAACTAAACCATCTTCTTTATTATCTTGAATAGAATTATTCCGCAAAATCGGGCGGGCGTTTGCTTGTACGACAATTCCCGATCTATTGTTCTGAATTTGATTACCTATGAGTGTAGGAGCAGCATTTTGGGCAATATTAATCCCAAAACCTGTTTGGTGAAAGACATTTTCCTTCACTTGAGGACTAGAGTTACCAGCAATTGTGATGCCATTGGCTCCATTGCGATCGAAGTAATTCTTGCTAATGGTGGGTGCAGCATTACCACTGACGGAAATCCCATCTTGAGTACTGCCACTAAAAGTATTTTCCGCGACTACCGGATTGCTAGATTCAATCCATAAACCGTAACCACGGCGATTAGAGTTCCTCACCGTTACCCCAGTGAGCAAGACTTGGTTGGCTCCAACAATTGTGACATTTTGACCGCCAAAGCTCCGACTCAGGTAATCACCGCCTCCTTGAATGATAATGTCTTTACCTTGATTCCTGGGGTTGCCTTGAATTGAAATACCCGGTTTCAGTATTAAGGGAAATTCCTCCCCTGTCTCGGTGCTATAAGTGCCGGTGGAAAGCATAATTACAGTATTGGCCTTAGCTAATCGCAAGGCTTGGGTAATCGTCTTTACAGGAGCAGATTCGCTACCATTGCCTGCCTTGTCATCTCCAACACCAGGATTGACAAATAGCACATTAGCCTGAGAAGGTGTTGAATTTGGTGTCGATGGAATTTGAGCGATGCCTTCTCTACGAGAGGCTTCTCTTTCAGAGAGATTCGCTAACGCACTATCCAGGCTTATACCCAGGAACGCTATACTTGCCGCCCCCATACCGACAGTAAAAGATAATACTGAAAAACTAAAAAATAAAAGCCTTGCTGATTTCAGAAACTTCAGCTTTGCAAACAGAACATCTACTCTACGGTACTCAGGAAACACACGAGGGAGAATCATATTTAACACGACTCCTTATAAGTAATCATAAATTCTTATACTCTTTAGAGAGTATTATGTCGATAATATTACTCATATATTGACCAACTGGCGATATTTAATACATAGTAATAAATGATATTAGACATCTCCAGAAATTAATTGTGCGTTGTCCAAAATCATTTGTATACACAATTCATGAATTGTGCCTACGTCATTTTCACTCCCATATCTAAATAGATACACTCCCATATCTAAATAGATATAAGAGTGAAATTAAATATGCGTTATCCAAAATCCTTGTAGAGACGTAAGAGGATGTTTGAAAAGTCATATTGATCGGTATAAAAAGTTCTAAATACCCCTAAATCCCTGAATATATTGGGGGACTTTGATGCCGGTTCCCACCTTTTTAAGGGTGGGTTTCTCCTGCCTCCTGACTTGAAAGTGGTAGGACTTACGCAATATAGCGGTTCCCATTCAGATGCGGTACAACATTATATCACCGGGTGTAGGGGCACGGCAGTGCCCATTGGTGTAAACTTAAGCCAAAACCTTTTTA
>CAXUOL010000633.1:0-4466 GCA_964252435.1 uncultured Nostoc sp. | reverse complement strand
GCGTCCGCAAGCTTGAGGCGATCGCATGATTCATACTTCGATTCAGCAACGCCAAATTTATTTATGGAGATCAATAATGCAAGAATTTTGAATTCGGAGCGTAGCGACGTGACTTGTAGCTAACCTGCGGCAGCTATACTAGTAAAAAATCGCGGCTGAAAATTTAGTAATGGTGTTATAGTTACTCCAATCGGTTCTGATGGGGAGCAGCCATCGGATGCAAGGGGGAAAGTCCGGTGAAAATCCGGCGCTGTTCCGCAACTGTGAACCAAAATTAGGTGAGTCAGGATGCCCGCCGGTTAGAATCAATTCGTTTACATAAATCTGCGAGGTACAGATTATGAAAAGAAAACAGGCGTTAGTCAGTCTAATCCTGATGGGAGTTATTAGTTTTTATCTAGTAGTTGGTTTACCCAAACCTGCATACGCCATGCACATTATGGAAGGTTTTTTACCAGTGCAGTGGGCAGTTTTTTGGTGGATTGTGGCATTACCTTTTTTTCTACTAGGATTGCGTAGTCTCACTCGCATTACCCAAACTAATCCGCAGCTAAAACTACTACTAGGCTTGGCTGGTGCTTTTACTTTCGTACTGTCAGCGTTAAAAATCCCTTCTGTCACAGGTAGCTGTTCTCATCCTACGGGGACGGGGTTAGGTGCGGTGCTGTTTGGCCCCCTTACTATGTCGGTTTTGGGTAGCTTAGTATTGTTGTTTCAAGCTTTGTTACTGGCGCATGGCGGCTTGACGACGCTCGGTGCAAATGCTTTTTCAATGGCGATCGCCGGCCCATTTGCAGCTTACTGGATATATAATTTGACAATCAAGTTAGGTGGTAAAGAAAAAATTGCGATATTTCTAGCAGCAGCGATCGCAGATTTACTCACCTATGTTATCACTTCTATTCAACTTGCCCTAGCTTTTCCTGCACCTGTTGGTGGGTTTATCGCTTCATTTACCAAGTTCGCCGGGATTTTTGCTATAACTCAAGTTCCCTTAGCAATTAGTGAAGGACTGTTAACTGTATTGGTCTGGAACTGGTTGCAATCTTATAATCCTCAAGAATTGGAATTGCTGAAATTAATCAAACGGGAACCCCAAGGAAATGAATCAGTCTAAAAAAGGGTTGAGTAACTGGCTGTTAGTGGTAGCTGTATTAGCCTTAGCAGTTGCACCACTAATATTTGTACGAGGTGGGGAATTTGCTGGTTCCGATGACAAAGCTGAAAAAGCAATTACTGAAATACAACCTGGATATAAACCCTGGTTTAAATCATTTTTTGAACCCGCTAGTGGGGAAGTAGAAAGCTTGTTATTTGCTTCGCAAGCAGCTTTAGGTGCGGGAGTAGTCGGTTATGCAATTGGGTTGTATAAAGGACGTTCTCAACAACAAAAACGTGAAGAATGAGCCTGCAAATAGACACTTTAGCTTATACTAATCGACTGCGAAGATTGCCACCAGAACATAAACTAATTTTTGCATTTACTACTCTTGCTATTTCCCTTGCTACCCATCCACTAGTGCAAATTTTAATAGCGCTTTGGATGGGTGTTTGGACAGTTATTTATGCAAGAATTCCGGCTGGTATTTATTTCCGGTTGTTAATGTTCACCATAATTTTTTGTTTGACGAGTTTACCAGCCCTAATGGTGAATGGAGTCGCAATTACTGATTTAGAAAATGTCAAATTAGACTCATGGTATGGACTAACTCTCGGACACTTCTATATTTATATCAGCCATAGTGGCAGTATCCAAGCATTGGGAATTTTAACCAGAGCATTAGCCTCTGTTTCTTGCTTATATTTTCTCATGCTAACTGTCCCTTTCACGGAAATATTACAAACTCTGCGTTACTTACGATTTCCAGTGCTTTTAACCGATTTATTATTACTAATGTATCGGTTTATTTTCATTCTGTTGAACACAGCCAGTGAATTGTGGACAGCACAAAATTCCCGTGGTGGCTACCGCACTCTTGCTAATGGAATGAAAAGTTTAGCACTACTAATCGGACAACTATTACAGCGAACCTTACAACGATATAGTCAGTTCTCTCTCGGATTAGAAGCACGGGGTTTTGTAAGTGAATTTCGAGTTTGGCATCCTCGTCGCTATCGTCCCCAAGCCCGATATATCATCGAAGCAATTTGTGGCTGTGTAGGATTAATAGTATTAGACTTTTGGCGAAATGCAGAAATATTTACTCGAATTTGAGCAGGTATATTACACCTATCCCGGCGCACAACAATTAGCTTTGAATGGTCTAACATTGAAGATTCCATCTGGCAAAAGGTGTGCATTAATTGGTCAGAATGGTTGCGGTAAAACAACACTATTTTTGTTAGCTAATGGTTTATATAAACCTGATTCTGGCATTGTACGTTGGCGTGGTGAACCGTTAAGTTATAATCGTAATTATCTCGGTAAATTACGACAAAAAGTCGGGCTAGTATTTCAAGACCCAGAACAACAGTTAGTAGCTTCTACTGTTGAAGAAGATATATCTTATGGTTTGTGTAATTTGGGTTTGCCAGAAGCAGAAATTAAAGACCGAGTAGAGCAAGCATTAGTTGAATTTGAACTGACTGTTTTAGCAGAAAGACCAGTACATCATCTGAGTTTAGGACAAAAAAAGCGAGTTTCTATAGCTGATGTGATGGTACTGCGACCAGAACTGTTGGTGTTAGATGAACCTACTGCCTATTTAGATGTAAAGCAGACTCGGAACTTGATAGCAACTTTGAAAAAAATTCATCGAAATGGAACAACTTTAGTAATGGCAACCCACGATTTAGATTTAGTTTATCGTTGGGCAGATTGGGTTTTTGTCATGGATAAAGGGCAACTGATGCTGGAAGGTAAACCACAAGATGTATTTAGCCAGCGTACACTTTTATCAGAGTTAGAGTTGGGCGTACCATTGATATATCAGATATTATTTGATGAATTATTTGCTGAGTCAGGAGTAGTCATAGAACGAGTGCAACAACGGATATTAGAGCTATTTCGCAATTTTTCCTGATTATACTGCACTGGCGGCACACTACCCGCTACGAATGGAATAAACAAGTCAAATCCTCTTCCCTTCTGCCTCCTGCCTTGTTTCTTGAAAGAGCGCTAAGTCTTTAGCCACACACGATATGACTCCTATTCTATTGTTGTGAATCATTATCAGAATCTTCCTCTAGATTCTGTTGTTCCGGCAAGCCACGTATTCGATTCATCTGAGTTAAAGCATATCGTGCTGTTGCTTGCACATCGGCATCTGGGTCTTCTAGCGCATGGCGCAACATCTGACTCATTTGACCCATCATGTCATAAACGCGCGTCAGGTCACGGATCGCATTTTGCCGCACTTGTGGACTTTCATTTTGGATGGAAATTGCTAAAGCACGGTTCATCGGTTTGAGTGTGCGGATGCCAATTTCTGACAAAGCTGCTAAAATTAAGCTGCTTTCTTGAGAATCAGCATCAATTATCAGGTCAACCAGATGCTGAATTGCCCGCGAATCTCCCTGCTGACCCAAATCCCAAATAGCCTTGCGCCGTTTCGTTGGGTCAGAACTGCGTAAATCTTGAATTAATTCGTCAACGATATTGAGTTTAGCAAGACGGGAAGTTTTTTCTGGTAGCAGTAATTGTGGGGAAACTGGTGGTGGAGGTGTTTGTAGACTAGTGACAGTCTCTAGTAAAAGTGGTGTAATCGGTTCTTTGTTAGCTTCACTCAAACTTTTAGGCTCTGATATTTCGGACTTTTGCACTTGTTTTACCTTCTGAAACGACCTCAGCAGATAAATAAGTGCGCTAGTACATCCTAGAACTCCAATGGTAAATAGTAACCACCAGACAAAACCTCTCTCGGATGGTTTGGGATTTGCAGAAGTCGGAGCAATAGAGGTAACTTTTGGAGAGGTAACTTTTGGAGAGGTGACAAACTGCTTTTTAGCCTCCATTGCTGCTTGCAGTTTCTCTTGAGTCGCCGGGCCAGCAATCCCATCTAATTTTAAACCCTTTACTTTCTGGAATTTAGCTACAGCGATTTCGGTACTGGCGTTATACTGTCCATCTACCACGCCCGTGTAGTATCCCAACTGCTTTAATTGGGTTTGTAGTCTCTGCACATCTGATTTTCGACTACCATATCTCAAAACAGCCGGACTAGCAGTAACTGTCGAACTAGCTTGTGCAAGTTCTAAAATTTCAGGTGCTAGGTTAAGTGTGGCTGCGCTTGAGCGATTTGGGTAAAAACCCACGCAATAAAAACAGGTAAATATCAGAATTGAGGAACGACATAGCCTCATATTGCAAGTTTCAGCCTAAACGTGCTTTTCAAATCTTCGATACCACAATAGCTTCTAGACGACCAAATGTTAACTGTCATTTTTAATTGGGAATGGGGCATTGGGCATGGGGCATTAGGAGTGCTGTTAGCGTCAGCGGGGCGTTTAGCCCGTGCTGAGTTAGG
>CAXUOL010000632.1:0-4472 GCA_964252435.1 uncultured Nostoc sp. | reverse complement strand
GTTGGTAAAACCACCCTCACTGTCAACTTAGCTACCTGTTTAGCTAAAAATCATGGCAAGCGGGTGCTTGTCCTTGATTTAGATAGCCAAATTAGTGCCACACTCAGTTTGATGTCGCCTTTAGATTTTGCCAAGCTTCGTAAACAAAGTAAGACGTTTAGGTATCTGATAGACGAAGTTATCAATCCAGACCCACAAGCAAAACTTACAATTCAGGATATCATTCAATCCCAGGTTTGTAATCTTCCCGGACTAGATTTATTACCGGGAGATATCGATTTATATGATGAATTTGTTGTTTCAGAAATGCTGCATCAGCAAGCAACTGCTTTGGGCGAACAGGACTTTGAAACGATTTGGAATCGCTTTGAAAGGGTCTTAATTAATAATATCTTAAAACCAGTACATCAAGAATATGATTTTATCCTTCTTGATTGCGCCCCTGGCTATAATCTCTTGACTCGTAGCGCTTTAGCTGCCAGTGATTTCTACATACTTCCTGCGAAACCAGAACCATTATCTGTAGTAGGTATTCAACTGCTAGAAAGACGGATTGCCCAATTAAAAGATAGTCACGGACATGAAACCAAGATAGACATAAAAATGTTGGGAATTGTATTTAGCATGTCCAGCGCTAACCTGCTCACTGGCAGATACTATAAACAAGTAATGCACCGCGTTGTAGAAGATTTCGGTGTCGAAAAAATTTGTAAAGTACAAATACCAGTTGATGTCAACGTTGCTAAGGCTGTTGATAGTTTTATACCTGCTGTTTTAAATACTCCCCAATCAGCAGGTTCAAAAGCTTTCTTTCAGTTAACTCAAGAATTGTTGCAAAAGCTATAGCTTTAGTTAATCATTGATGAACAACATGATTTCCGACTTATTAAATTAGAGATATGAATGTAAAGACGTAGGAATGCTACGTCTTTACAAGGGTTTCAGGCAATGAATAATTTATTTTTGGAGATGTCTATGTCTATTAAGTAGGTCGCAAACCTGAACCTTTCAATTTTTATAAAGGTCTGAAGAAAGAGAATTTGTACTTACTCGGTGAGAAACAAGCTACATGGAATAAATCTCAAATTCCCAATTTAAAATTCTCTATTCAAGAAAACTCTTTAGGCATGAGGTCAATCTAAAATCCAAAATCCACAATTCAGTAATAAATAAGTTATCTTTTCTTAAAGTTCAGCAGTTATACGGAAGCTATAATTGGTGAGATTCAGCTATTGAGTGAAAAGGTCAGTAAATCTCACTAAGAAACAATGGTTAGTAACGATTCTGCACAGGCGGGGAACAATCAGCACTTGCTAATGCGCCTACCACGGACTCTGAGTTATCTCGAAACCTGGGGCTTCGGGTTAACTGGCCATGTTGGATGGATTGGTACTGCCCCCATCATTCATGCAGCGTTAGGGCCGAAAGCTATCTTAGTTTGGTTTTTTGGCACGATTATTTCCTTTTTGCTTAACTTGCAGGTACAAAGTCTAGGTAGGCATTGGTCAGATGTCGCTGGAGGAACACCAAACTATACCACAAGGCTATTAAAGAACTTTCCTGGCTTAGGTCGTTACGTAGCATTAGGATACTTTTTTAGCTGGGCAGCAGCACCAGCACTGTATGCGATTATTCTCACTAACTTAATTAAAGTCAATTTTGAAACATTAGGTATTTCTTGTCCAGAAACTTTCTTAAAAGTCTTATTTACAGCGATCCCATTTATTTTAGCGTTCAGTGGTACCCGTGCTTTGGCGCTTCTACATTTATTCTTTGTATTACCAGCAATTTTATTACTGTTATTGTTTTGTGTTCAAGGCGTATTATGGTTAGCCTTCTCATCTGCTAATTTTAATTTTCTCCCAACTAGCACACATAGCTTGAGCTTTCAAGAATGGGCAAAGTGGTTTTTTCTAGCTAGCTATTCAATTTATGCTTGTGAAACTACTTCTTCTTTTGTTGCTGATAGTCGCCACCCATATAAAACTTTAAAGTTTTTAACCGTAGCTGCTTGGTTAATTCCTCCGGTGTTTCTAGGTGGTTCTTGGGTATTAATGTGTTCTACTCCAAATTCAACAATAGGTGACGATGCGTTCTTAAATATAGTAGCGGCTTCTAAGCCTTTTTGGGGTGAATCTACCTCTTTTCTAGTAACACTTCTAATTACTATATCTTGCCTTCTAAGTTCTGCTACAGCAGTTTCTAACTCTCCTCGGATATTATATCAGCTTGCCTTAGACAGACAGCTTTCTCCTATATTTGCATTAGTTTCCCGTCAAGGTGTCCTTGGCCCTGCTATTTTAGTTACCTTTCTACTCAGTTTACTTTGTCTAAATTTGGGAAATGTATCTCAACTTGTCACAGTAGCAGGCACCTGTTATCTGATGTCCATTATGGGGCTACATCTGGGATTATGGGTGTGTCGGGGCAAACCATACGTGTTATGGCCTTGGTGGTCACTTGGTTTTTTCTTGTTAGAAGCAGTAGTTCTAATAGTGGGAGGTTTAGCTTGGAATTGGAGAGATTTCTTAGTGGGATTATTATTACCCATTATTTTGATGATTGGAGATTTAGTGCTAGGTCGGTTAAGATTTGCGCCATTACACCCAAATTGGTGGACACAGCGTTACGATACTAAGCCCAGTAGAAACAATCCAGACTTTGTAGTATTACAAGTGATTGTTTTAGTATCATTAATTTGTATTACTGCCACAATCAGTTGGGTTATTCGTGATTTTTTAGATAGACTTTCTAATCATCCTCAAAATTCTTTGCTCGCGATTTTATTAGTGACGCTTTCTTTTACAGGGGTTGCGATCGCTTGTTGGACAACCTTACCACAAATCATTGCTATTGATGAAGCACGCAAACAAGCAAGAAATCTATTTATTACTACTCTCGATACCGTTCCAGATACTGTTTTAGTATTAGATGAAGATGGGACAATTTCTCAGACAAATGCTGCTGCTGAAGAATTATTTCAAACAAGTATTCAGCAGCTGCTTGGGAAAAACTTGAATCAAATCCTAATATGCTATCGCGGCAAACCGGAGGAATGGTCTATTAGGAGTGAGCAAAGCTTGAAAATTAACCAAGGTTTGCGAATCGTTGAATCGACGATTTCCCAGCCATTTAATTCTTTGCTACGGGAGTATATTGTTATTGTCCGTGACATCACTAAGCGGAAGCTAGCAGAGGAAGAATTAGTCCAGTATCGTTATCAGCTTGAGCAATTGGTTCTAGAACGCACTATTGAACTTATTAGAGTTAATCAACAACTTCAACAAGACATTGTTAAACGTCAAGAAGCACAAGAACAATTACTGCACAATAGTCTTCATGATGGGCTAACTGGATTACCTAACCAACGATTATTTCTGGAGCGGGTGCAGCAGGCAATAGAACAGGCTAAACAGCAAAATAATTATTTATTTGCTGTACTCTTCTTAGACCTAGACCGCTTTAAAGTTGTTAATGACAGCCTTGGACATCTACTAGGAAATCAACTTTTGATTGCAATTTCTCATCGGCTAAAGTCAGTTCTGCGAGGCGAAGACATAGTAGCTCGTTTTGGTGGAGATGAGTTTACAATCTTAATTGAGGAAATTGAGGATATCAACACCGCCATACAGGTCGCCGAGCGAATTAAAAAGGTGCTAGCTTTGCCATTTCAATTAAATGAGCATCGGGTGTTTACCAATGTTAGTATTGGCATCGCTTTAAGTAGAGCAGATTATGAGCAAGCAGCGCAGATTTTACGCGATGCCGATGTGGCAATGTATTGTGCCAAATCACTTGGTAAGGCACGTTATGAGGTTTTTGATCCAAAGATGCACGAGGGTGCAGCTTTGCTCTTAGAGTTAGAAACTGCTCTGCGAAATGCGCTACTCAAGCAAGAAGAATTTCGCCTTAATTACCAGCCAATTGTTTCACTAACAACTGGCAAAATTATTGGATTTGAGGCACTGATACGTTGGTTTCATCCAGAACGAGGGCTTATTTCCCCTCAAGATTTTATTCCCCTGGCTGAGGAAACTGGAATGATTGTTAGTATCGGGCAATGGGTGCTTTATGAAGCGTGTTCTCAAATGCACAAATGGCATAAACAATTTCCTACCTCACAACCTCTGACAATTAACGTAAATTTTTCTGGTAAACAAATCACGCAACCTGATGTGTTTAAACACGTTAAACATATTTTGCAGCAAACTGGACTGGAGCCATGCTGTTTGAAATTGGAAATTACTGAAAGCTTGTTGCTGGATAATTTTGAATTAGCTACCACTGTGCTTTCCCAATTAACAGCGCTGAATATTGAAATGCACATGGATGATTTTGGTACTGGCTATTCATCCTTGAGTTATCTGCACCGTCTACCAATCAAAACCATTAAGATTGACCGCTCTTTTGTCACCAGTATAGGTAGTCGAGGAGAAAATTTAGAAATTATTCGAGCGATTGTGACATTAGCC
>CAXUOL010000631.1:0-4472 GCA_964252435.1 uncultured Nostoc sp. | reverse complement strand
GTTAGGAGTTAGGAGTTAGGAGTTAGGAGTTAGGAGTTAGGAGTTAGGAGTTAGGGATTATTAATTCCTCACTCCTAACTTTTCACTTCTAATTTTTAGCTGGCGATCGCTCGTTTATAAGCTTCGTCCAAGACTTCCGAAAGTGTCGGGTGGGCGTGAACTAGATGTGCGAGACTTTGGACAGATTGACGGTTTGCGATCGCAGCTGACGCTTCATGAATTAAGTCTGAGGCGTGCAGTCCGAAAATGTGGACTCCTAAAACTTCTCCGGTGTCTTTGCGATATATCACCTTGGCAATACCGTCGGCTTCATTTTCTGCCAACGCTTTGGAATTCCCTTTGAAATAACTCCTACTTGTGGCAATTTCAAACCCTTCGGTTTGTCCCAACTCCTTAGCTGCTGTTTCAGTTAAGCCTACATAGCTGACTTCTGGGTGGGTAAACGCCGCTGCGGGAATGCTGCGATAGTCTACTATTCTTTCCCTCCCAACTATATTTTCTACCGCGATGATGCCTTGAGCAGAAGCTGCATGTGCTAACATCATCTTCCCATTAGCATCGCCAATTGACCACAAATGCGGCACGACTTCACCTGCTGATAGCACTGCCATGCGATCGTCTACTGGGATAAAATTGCGCCGATCGAGTTCTACACCCACTGACTCTAAACCAAGATTTTTGGTCGCCGGGATGCGCCCCGTAGCCACCAAGCAAGCATCTACTTCGATGACATCTACATCTTCCTTGGTTTTGAAATCTGCTAACTCAATCACCACAGGTGAACCGGGGATAACTTTTTTGGCGTATATCCCGACTTTCGTTTCAATATCACGGGGAGTAATTAGCACCCGTTCGGCAAGTTTGGCAATATCGCGGTCAAATCCTGGCATTAACTGATCTAGGGCTTCAATCAAGGTGATTTCACAACCCAAAGCTGAGTAAATATCAGAAAATTCTAAGCCGATGTAACCACTGCCAATAATTGCTACCCACTCTGGTAGTGATTCCAACTTCACACCTTGGTCGCTGGTAAAGACAGTTTTGCCGTCTACTTCAATCCCTGGAGGCACAAAAGGAATTGAACCAGGGGAAAGGATAATGTCTTTGGCTGTGATGGTTTTTTCACCGCCGTCTCCGGTAATAGAGACTTTTTGCGCCCCAGCGATTTTTCCCCAACCCCTGATGATATCGACTCCTAGACGTTTGAGGCTGTTGGTTAAGTCGCCTTGAATTTTTGAGACGAGATTATTAGCATGATTGGCGATCGCTTGGCGATCGAATTCTACGCTACCAATTTGAATTCCCAGTGACTTGAGGTGGTGGGCATTGCGTAACTCCCGCACACGTCCAGATGCTGCCAGCAGCGCTTTAGAAGGAATACAGCCCCGATTAACACAGGTTCCTCCCATATCAGCAGCTTCAATAATTGCTGTTTTCAAACCACAACTTACGGCGTGTAAGGCTGCGCCATGTCCGCCTACACCAGCGCCGATAATTACTAAATCGTAATCATATCCTTGACTCACGTTAGTTTCCCCGTGTGCTTCGCCTATTTATTCTCAACTTGACCGACAATCAGCGCAACCCTTTTAACAGTTATCAGTTATCAGTTTTATCGCTGAACTCTAAATCCCTCTCCTTACATTACCCTGACTGTTTACTGTTGACTGTTCACTGATTTCAGGTTCGGGTATTGCTAACTCAAATTATGATTCACTCACTTCTGGCGAAAATATGGATATTTTCATTATATGGGTTGGTTTTCCCAGAAAAGCGACAAGAAATTAAGTGAGTATTTGCAGGGCAATGAAGCTGATTTCAGTTCTGAGCGAGTTAATGAATAGAAATTGCAGTCTCATTCAGAATCTCCACACCTTTTTCTTTACAGCGCGTTAGCCTAACACTAAGCTGGATTTAGGATTGATCCAGAAGATTTACGCAGGCGATCGCTCGATGTCTATTCCCCAAATTAGTGAATTTACTATCCGCCGTCATGCCAACGCCAAATCTTTCCAGCGGGGCGAGGCATATTATAACGCTGGTGCTGTTAATGCTGTTATCCAACGTGGTCATCTGCTTCAGGCAGATGTTGTAGGCACCGAAGCTAGACCTTATCATGTCAACCTGAATTTCGATAGCAGTGGGTTAACCTCAGTAAAATGCACCTGTGCCTACGACTATGAAGGGTGGTGCAAGCACATTGTAGCGACGATGCTCGTCTGTGTGCGTAACTCAGAAAATATTGAGCAGCGCCCCACCCTTGAAGAACTACTAAATCGCCTGGATCGTATCGAAACTCAAAGGCTGCTGCAAGAGTTGGTAGCAGAATACCCGCCCCTAATTGAGGCGATTGACCGTCATGTAAGTTGGATGACGAATCCTGCTGACAACCAAACAACCATAAAATTCGTGCGCCGCAATACTCTCGATCCCGCTCCGTTTCGGCGGCAAGTACGGCAGATTCTCAAGGATACCGTGCGCTACTTTGAGGAGGGATACGAAGAAGACCCGATTGGTGAAGATTTGCTGAGTGTAGTGCAAACTGCGGTAGATTTTAGTGAGCGGGGAGAAGGTGAAAATGCGATCGCTATTTTGTCAGCGATTACCTCTACCTGTGCAGAAAATTGGGATGATGTTGCCGAATATGGCGCTGAAAACGATGAAATTGTTGGCGAATTAAATAATGCTTGGTGTGAAGCAATTCTAATCGCCGAACTTACTCCAGAAGAAAAAGTTGATATTCAAATAAATTTAGAAGCTTGGCAAGATGAGTGGAATGCTGATTTTGGTCTAGTTATGGAGGCTTTACGCCAAGGTTGGGATTATCCACCATTGCTACAAGTTCTCCAGGGTAACATTACTGAAAGAGGAGCTTGGGAAGAAGATGTGCCAGATTATGCTGATGATTTGGCATTAATTCGCCTGAAAATTCTCGAACGTCAAGAACGTTATCAAGAATACCTGTATTTAGCAGAAGCGGAAGGGCAGACTCAGCAATATCTGACAATGTTGGGGCGTTTAGGCAGGGTAGAAGAAGCAATTGATGCTGCTCAAACCCAGATGAACTCAATGGAAGAAGCCTTTGCCCTAGCGAAAACACTCAGCGTTCAGGGAGCATTACAGCAAGCACTAGATATAGCCGAGAGTGGATTAAATTTACCGGGTAATTGTCAGTACGAATTGGGAATTTGGACAAGTGATTTAGCTGTTGAGTTGGGTAATAGTGAAGCTGCCTTATTAGCAATCAAGGCAGCTTTTCAAATGAAGCCCTCCTTTGTGGATTACCAAAGGATGGCAGAATTGGCTGGGGAAAACTGGGAAAGTGTCAAAACAGACCTGCTGAGAATTGTCCGTACTTATAATGGTTGGGGAACAGAATCAGCCAAGGTAGATATATTCTTGCATGAGGGGCTAATTGATGATGCAATTGCGATCGCTAGTGAACTAAGTTCTGATCGTTCAGAGTTAATTCACCGAGTTATGGATGCCGCTATCCCTGATAATCCTGGTTGGGTGATTGCTAATGCTCGTCGCCGTGCCGAAAAGATTATGGATGCAGGTAAAGCCGAATACTACTATTACGCGGTTGAATGGTTGAAAAAGGCCCGTAATGCCTACCTGGAATCTGGGAAGAAAGCTGACTGGTTAAGCTATCGGGAAAACTTGATGCAAACCCACGCTCGTAAACGTAAATTGATGGGAATGTTTAAGGAAAGCGGTATGGAGTGAAGAATGAGATATCCCTCTTCTGTCACTTTCCGAACAGCCAATCTCTGAAAGCTTTATCAGTCCGTCAATACAGGCTTTACTATTAGAAAAAAATAGGTCTTGTATTTGTTATTAGGAAATAATGAAGCGATGCCTGCGGTGGTCACTGAGCTTTGTCGTTCGCGCAGCGTCTCGTAGAGAAGTGCGGGCTACGCCTACGCTTGGTAGATAAAAGCTCTAGAATTCACAAATGGCAGATGTTTTCGGAGAGTGGCAGAACAGGGATATAAAGCCTAAAAACCTTGGCTGAGGTTGCTGGAAATAGCTTAAATCCATATCCTCATTTTTTGAAAATTTAGTTTCGCACCGGGAACTAGTCTAAACTCCAGTTAAAATGCGTAGCTTTGTACTTCATGGAAAAGAAAACTGCTGTATCTCATTGATACTTTTAAGTCTGCAATAACCAGATGATTTAGCTTTTAAATTGAGATTTGCTCAAGATATCAACTTTAGCGACAAAAGATGAAGTAAGATTCACATCTGAAGCAGTCCCCTTATAATCCCATAGTTACTGACAAAAAATAGTCTGGTGCGATGATTGATAAATACCCTCAGAATCTTATAGTGTCCTGCTTACCGCTGAGTATGCTTCTATTACTCAGCAGTACATCTTTAAGTCCACTGAAAGCTCAGGCTGTTGATACTACACAATTACCAACTAGTAATTTCATCCTATCACAACAAATTCCACCACCACAGGATAT
>CAXUOL010000630.1:0-4474 GCA_964252435.1 uncultured Nostoc sp. | reverse complement strand
GGTTCTTGAATCCATCGATATAGCCATTCAAGTCCTAAGTCTCGAACTATGCGGGGTGCCCGCTTATGAATTCCGGCATAAACTGGGAAAACTCCACCCAGTCCAATCATTACAGCTTGTATTTTGCCCTTATGTTGAGCTATCCAATTTTCTTGTTTGGGACATCCCAGAGAAACTACAACAGCGCTAGCACCACTAGAGTTAATCTTTTGAACCAAGGCTTCGTCTTCAATTTCAGTTAGAGGACGAAAGGGTAGAGGTTCCATCGCCGCAATCTTTATCTGCGGAAATTCCTTCTCTAACCTGTTTTGCATCCTAGACAGAATTTCTGTTTGGGAACCTACAAAGAAAATGCTCAGATTTTGTGTTTGAGTCAGTTGACACAATGCTAAGAAAATGTCCATCCCCGCTACACGGTCTTGGTAAAGCGCTCCCATTTTTCGCATCATCCATACCAGAGGCATACCATCAGGAGTAACTATATCTGCATTTCGCAATACGGTGGCAAACTCTGGATTCCAATGGGCTTCAATAAGCATGTGTACATTGGCTACATATACAGTTTTGCTCTCACGCCTACTCGCCCACTTCAGTATTGTTTGTATCTGCTCGTCAAACCGTAAAGCAGTAATAGGAAAATCAAGCACTTTTTTAGTAGGTAGAAGCACTCTCGCCACCATCAATAACTCCTGTATCCAAGAAAACAATTCATAGATTACCTAGACCAATCCAAATTATTTAATATTCGGATTGGATGACTCCTGACTTTTTGTAGGCTTGTGTCATCGTTGGAAGTTAACACATGGAGGTGCAATTGCCTTTTTAGTATACTTTTGGCTTAATCGGTAATACTATAATTATTTGCTGCTGTGTCTTAGCTTACTGTTTTATGTTAAGGATTTCAGACACTGCTTGACAAAATTCATACTTCCTTCATAATTAATTTTTGGTTAGTTCATCCAAGCATTATAATTGCGATAAATTCCTAGAGAGATGCTGTATATTAAGTAGTATATACTACTTAATTGCTTAAGTATGAAAGTAAAATGCTAGCCACTTAGTCTGCTGATTTTATACGTACAATATGCGCTTAAGAGGTTAAATTAAAATTAGATATGTTAAAAAACAGCTAATAACTTTTTATGATGATTTACAAATTTATTATTTATTACAGATTTAATTTAGTCTCTATATTGATAGAAAAATCTCTAAATTTTATTTTTTTCTGAAATAAAAACCCAAAAAAATAAGGGAAAGATAAATTTATCTTTCCCTGCTCTCTCGTTTTTATTATTGTCTGGCTTGTTACTTTCTTTAAGTCTTTGGCGTAACATTTGCCTTTGTTTTTTCAGTTGACGCTTCCTAGCAGAACCGCCTCTACCTTTATCATTTCTGCCTTCTTTACGGGGAGATTCCCATCTTTTCAGGCGCATAAGTTTTTAACCTCTTTAGCACTTGTTTGGTAGTGGGCAGGAGGAGAATCGAACTCCTATGACCGTAAGGCCGCCACATTTTGAGTGTGGTGCGTCTACCAATTCCGCCACCCGCCCTTATATCTAATCTTAACTAGTATACTCTAAATTAAGAGATTTTGTAACAAGTCTGAAATTTATTTCTCAAAGTTTTGCTGGAAAAACAGTTTTAAGAATCTCCAGCTTAAAGGCGTGGCAGGTTCAATAAACTAGGGTCGATATCCTGTATTTTGGCACAGCCACTAAGGGCCATTGCCACGTTTAACTCATCTTGCAACAGTGAGATGATATGAGATACGCCGATTTGTCCTGCTACCGCTAGTCCCCACAGTATGGGTCGTCCGATCAGTACTGCTTTTGCTCCTAATGCCAGAGCTTTGAGAATGTCTGTGCCTCTACGAATACCGCCATCCAACACCACTTCTACTTTACCATCGACTGCGGCTACTATTTCAGCGAGGGCATCTAAAGAAGCGATCGCACCATCGAGTTGTCTGCCACCATGATTAGAAACAACAATTGCTTTGGCTCCATATTCTACAGCCCGCACAGCATCATCTGGGCGTAAAACTCCTTTGATGATTAAAGGTAGCCCAGATAAAGACTGCAACCATTCCAAATCGTCCCAAGTGACTGCTGGGTTTAGCTGTTGGGCAAAATAGGTAAATAACTCAGATTCGCCTTTTTCATGGGAAATATCTAGCCCTGAGATGCTAGCAAGATTAGCCAGATGTAAATCTTGGGGTAAGGCAAACTCATTACGTCTATCTCTCTCGCGCTGTCCAAGAACGGGTGCATCTACAGTGAGACAAAGTGCTTTGTAGCCTGCTTTATAGGCTTTTTCTACCAAAGCACGAGTTAATCCCCGATCTTTATGGATGTAAAGCTGGAACCACCGCAGAGAATCTGGAAACTGATTACATGCAGTTGCTACTTCTTCAATGCTCTTTGTTGCCATTGTACTTAACACCATACCCACACCAGCTGATGCAGCAGCTAGGGCCGTGGCAACTTCTCCGTCTGGATGGGCTAGACATTGAAAAGCCATTGGTGCGATTAACAAAGGTAGTTGCAGGGGTTGTCCTAAAATGGAGGTACTTAGATTGCGATCGCTTACATCGACTAATATCCGAGGTCGCAGCTTGACTCGTTCAAAAGCAGCACGATTATCTCGCAAAGTGATTTCGTCCCAAGCACCACTGCTGTAGTAATCAAGTGTCGTTTGAGACAGATGTTTTTTTGCTAGCTTTTCGTACTCAAAAAGGTTGATAGGTTGAAAGCGATCGTCAGTGGATAAGTAAGTAGACATATATTAAATCTAAGTTGAAGAAGAATTCAGAAGCGGAGCTGGAGACGCTCCGCCTCCGATCAGAATTCAGGAGCGGAGCCGGAGACGTTTCCGTTGCTCCGGTCAGAATCAAGACGCGACTCGAAAATACTCGCTAACGCTGCGCTATTCACCAGTCGTATAAAATTCATTCTGAATTCTGACTCCTGACTCCTGAATTCTGTTCGATAAAACTTTTGTTCGTAGTCAGCGATTTATCGCTCTGCATAAGATTTTAAATCGCTAGAGCTGCTGACTACGATTATTCATTGTCAAGGCTTTCAAATGGATTTGTCGCATAGTTGTATTTATTTTTACTCATTTAGTTAGCGATCGCTCAACTGAATTTATGTGACGAGGCATTGTTCAAACAGCATGAAAATTGCTCCCAAAAAAAAGACCTCTGGCGCAAAGCAGAGGTCTTTCTGTTTCAGAACATTGTAAAATTCATCAGTAACGTAAAACGCTGATATGGTTAATTTAGTGGCTTCTGTGCCATGAATGCAAAAATAGCAACCCAATTGCCAATCCCATACTGACCATTATTATTACTCCTATACCGAAAATGCGTAGGCGCAGCCCGCCGCAGGCATCGCCAACATTTAGGTACAGACCTAGAAATCTAATGCTGCGACCAAAACTTCATCATACACAGGGTTTTAGGAGAACTTTTCCCAGGATTGGGCAACTAATTGGCTTAACCAGCGGCGTTGTTGCTGATCCAATAGGGGATCGTCTGCTAACAACTGAGCGGTCAATTCTTCCAAAGATTGACCCTGAGCGCGGACAATTTTAATTAATCCAGCGATCGCACTGGCAACTAGTTCTTCATCAATCGGCTGTTGTCGCAGAGCAATAATTTCTTGGGGACTGTCTGGAATGGGATAATTCATGGCGTGGGTTTACAGAAATACAAAATGAACAATAACTTTGACAAACTCTTAAAATTTCTTCACTGAATCTTTACGAAACTAATAGGGCGGAGTGTACCTTACTTTATGTCTTAAGAAAATCTGTCTTAGTGAGTAAATTGATGGGAGATGTCAGGAAAAAATGAAAGAAATACTTTATTTAGAAGTTCCAACTCCAGATATAGAAACTGTGCGTAGTTGGTTACAAACAGATTTTGAACCTGGAAATGGAGAAAAAGTGCTTACTTCGGAAGGCTTTCGCCTTAGAATAGCTAGTGCTACTACACCTGCTGGAGTGGCTTCTTCCGAAAACTTGCCCACAGAACTTTCGGTATTTGTCTGGTCGGTGCAACGAACTACCTATCTAAAAGTGTTTCGCTGGTCAGAACAACCTTTTCCCAGTGAAGGACAAATTCTGCAACGCTTGACCAAGGAAATCAGAAGCCGTTTTCCGCATCATTACCCAGAACCGCCAGCAATTGATTTATCCCAGCAATCAATATTTGCCGCACTAGGCTCTACTTACCCCCTTACCGTCAAATATTTTCAGAAAATGCCCAACGGTGAATATGACCTAACTCGTGCCTATTGGTGGGAAAAACGATGGCGCGAAGGGGTGCGAAATCCGCAGCAGCCGCGTCAGGTGGTGTTTTCGCAGGGGAGCAGGAGGGAAACAACCAATGCCCCATCCCCCATCCCCCATGCCCAGTACGACATCATTTACATCGGTGGCGCACTAGGCGCGATTCATGCAGCACTGATGG
>CAXUOL010000629.1:0-4481 GCA_964252435.1 uncultured Nostoc sp. | reverse complement strand
CTTCTCCGCGTGCTTCCCCGCGTGCTTCTCCGCGTGCTTCCCCGCGTGCTTCTCCTTCACGTAAAATTTCTTGATACCAAGGTGACTCACGCAACACAGCCATATCCCACCTCATGATTTCTTGGACTAGGGCACTCTCTATTACAAACGTAGCAAAAAAAGCCAAAACTGTTTCAAGTTGATTTAATTGTTCATCCTGACGCAGAATTTGCAAGGCTTCTCGAATTACAACCTCGTTTTCACCCCCTTTGAGGATGGGTACGAATGGAATTAAGGATGGTAATGGTGTCTCAAAGACAGTATTTACATCAACTTCCCATAGGTTAATCACCCGATAATCTTGAGTTGCTCTTAAACCTGCAACATTTGATGCATAACTTGTAGGTATTTCTGTGTTAGTTCCTTTAAGAATGTTGATTAATACTGGATAGGTAGGTAAATTATATTTTTCTTCAGCTAGAGCTGCATAAGCACGCATCCGTCGTGGCATTTCCGGTTTATACCGCAGTTGTAATTCGTTGACAACTAGAAATTTTCCATACTGCGGATTCTCGACACGGATAAGTACATCACTTTGTCTACTAAGCCACTGAAATTCTGAGTTGAGAATTTCACCTACAATAACATCGGGAATTTGTGTTACCCATTTTACCCAGTTATCGGGAGCAAGACTGATTAGGCGTTTAGTGCTGATATCAGCAGGTTTGGACATAAGCAAGTAGATAAGTTTAGATAATCGCTACTGCACTTTTACAGGACTTACGCAAGAACTCTCTGAAACTCTTATTCCTTTGCGTCCTTTGCGTCCTTTGTGGTTCGTTTTATCATGATTTTGCGTAAGTCCTATTTTAATTAGACTACCACTGAGTGTAGACATAGCGATCGCCTAAATATTTCCGTCTCAAAATACAAAAATGAACCTCAATTACAGTAGTTATTTCTACTTTAATAACTAACTGTATCCAATTAAAAAAAATGAATTCTACCTCTCAGAAAATACAACACCCTGTACTTTAAAAGTACAGGGTGGAAGACAGCGATAAGGATGATTCCCAGTTTCTATTTCCCTCAAAGCCAATCTCGATAAGCAGATATTTCATTTACGCTGATTTCAAACGGCATCCCTTTACCAAATGGCGGATAAACGCGGATTTTACCATTGGTAGCAAACCGCTCTAACCTGTTACCTAACTGGGGAATATTGCTGACAATATGCCAGTAAGATACTAAGTCAGGGCAATCAATAATTAGTGTGAGGATGTTAGCATTTGTTGTGAGATACCACTGACAATTAGACAACAGTACTCGCGTAATGCGATCGCAAGCTTGATAAAAGCATCTACCAGTAGACTGCTCTAGCTCCATTTGCAGCATTCCATCCTGTTTTGTTACCTCAGCGGGAGGTAAATCATCGGGAGGAAGCAGGTATAGTTTAGAAGACATAATTTCGCACCTCTTGGTTGTAGCGCGTCAAACTCTCCAGGTTTTTTTGCAGATTCGCAGACGAGGGTTTGAGTGCTAACGTACCTAAATCTAATTCGTCCTGAAATTTCTTGATTTTGTCTCGACAAGTCTCCACATCACCGATAATTGAGTTCTCAATCAAATAGTCTTCATCGAAACAAATATTTGTGCGATCAAATGGTTTTTGGTTGGGATTCGCACTATTCTGCAATAATTCAGCCGAATTAGCTTTCATTTTCTGGCTAAATTTGCGAACGAAAGGTAACGCTTCACTCACCGCCTCGTCGTATGTTTTGCCAACAAAAAAGAAGCGTGCTAGTACGAAGTTTTCTGCACCACTAGAATTTAAGGCTCGATATTTGGTAACAGTATCTTTCAATCTTTCTAGGGAAAATGGCGGCCCACCCATCAAGCTGAAGGAATGTTTAGCAGCCAACTCGATACCATCATCACCGCCAGTGGCAACATAGACTGGGATTTGACTTTGCAATGGTTTGGGGTAAATTGTCAAGCGATCGCATTGATAATATCGCCCATTAAATGATACATCAGTTTCATATAACAGCTTTTGAATCAATGCGATCGCCTCTAGCATCTTGGGACGGGATTCACTTGGGAGTGTCGCAAAATGCTTGTTTTGTTGAGGGAAGGGGCCGCCTTTGGCAACTCCAAATAATAATCGTCCATTGCACAGGTTATCCAAAGTGGCAATATCTTCCGCCACCCGAATCGGGTTATGGAATGGCAGCAACACTGCCGCAGTGCCTAATTGGATAGTTGAAGTCAATCCCGCCAAATGTGCCATTAACACCAACATAGACGGGCTGAGATTAGATTCACTAAAATGGTGTTCACTCACCCACGCTTCCTCAAAACCTAAGCTTTCTGCCTGTTTTACCAGTGCAACTTGCTCAAAGATGGCACGACGAGCATCTTGGTGAAAATTATCGTAATTGCAGAAAATTCCAGTTTTCATTACTTGCGTTGATACTTTATATTCACCGTAGGTGCTGATTATTCTAGTGGTCGATAGGTTTGTAGTAAGCACTTTAGTGCTTAAATATTTGAGGAATCAAGTCCTCTCTACAAAAGCATTTACCCCTCTCAATTAATGCGATGAATCACTAAGTCGCAACCCACTGCAACTCCAACCATAGGCGTGGGTTGTTCTCCTTGACCTTCGACATCGGATCGCGCAATAATCGCTTGGCATTCATGCAAACAACCTGGATTAGACCCATATTGTCTGCTACTTCTCTAAGTATTTCTTTTTGAGCTTGCACACAGGAAATCATTTCGTCAGAGCAATAAATTCCTATATATTGCAAACGTCTGGCAGGTCGTCCCCAAAAACAGGTGATGACTTTCACATAACACCCATCCAGCAATTCTCCAACTTGCGGGTAGTAATGGTTGACGACTCTTGTGAATTCTTTGGCTAAGATATCTTCAGCAATCATTGGAACTGATATTTCTGTAGCGTCCATCACGCTATTTAATATAACATAACTTTATCAATTAAACATGACAAAATAGCCTAACAGGCTTAAATAAAATATTAAACATTACAAAAAAAAGAGGCATACATTGTTTAGTATTACCTCCGATTCGCGTAAAGCATCTTTATATTTAAATATCAAACCGCAACGCGAGAGTTATTAGTCTATTAGTCTAAAACAAACCACGCCCACCCAACGGCTTTCTCAGGGCATCGCAAGTGATGTGGTTTTAACTAGCCTGACATCATTAGTTTTTTTCGCCCATAAAGGACGAGGTATGTACCAAGAACTCTTTATCAAAGTATTGGTTTTAATACCCATAGCCTTGACGCATGGAATGAGACTGTTGGCAAATTAATAGGGAGTCTAAACCATCAGTCCAAATCCAGTTTAATTTCTTTAATTTCAGTGCGTTTAAACGCACTTTAGCTATGAGCAATCAATTTATTACAGGGCAGGAAAGCAACGCCAAACCGAGGTTTTAGGGATGGGGAGTTTAACCCCTCGTAAATTGACCAACAGTCTCATGGAATTCTCAGCTATACGAGACTTTAACCTACGCAGGTTGTTAAACCAGTTGCTTGAGCAAATTGTTTTTCTTAGTCAGCGTAGGCGAACTACCCTGCGGGAAGCCGCAAAGCGTCTATGTTTGCAAGATTAACCGCGATTTCTAATCGACAGGTATAATTGCAAAGGTGAGATGCTCCCAAATACTCTAATATTGAAAATTATGAATTCAAAGAAAATGCATTTAAATAGCATATCTTAATATTGAATTCTAAATTTTGTCTTTTTAATTATTATCGAGCATTGCGTTCAGAAACTAAGACTTCTGCTACAATGTCCGGCACATTTACAAAGTCCGTAAATCCTTCAGAACCACAGATTGGTGATATAAATGTGTAGTTTGGATCACACACTCCATTGTCATATACTTGAATAAACCATCTATCGGGAAATCCTTCTACACCTAATTCTACAGTGTACCAACTCTCGCCAATCAGACGAGAGTTAAAGATTGTAAACCACTCCCGATTCTCTTCTGAAATATTCCAATCTGCCATCAGCAGTTCTAAAGCTATTTGTCCCGCATCCGTTGAAGTCAACAGCATTTTTACTCCTTATTTGCGGCTTCAGTATTTGCGACTTCAGGATTGGAAACTTCCGGGTATAAACCCAGTTCTTTAGCTAGCTCACGCGCTACAAAAAATAAAAACTTAGCGCCATCTTGATTGCCTTCATGGGCAAACATAGTTGCTACTTGTAGCATTGTTTCTACAAATCCAGAATCAATCAATTCTGGCTTACTTTCCAAAACTTCTGGTTCCTGACCATTAGGGCATTTAAGTAGCTCATCAATCAGATTGAAATACAGTTGTTGGCGTTGTTCTGACATAGTAAGCTTCTTAATTTTAGTGAGTTAATTGTGAATTGGTTACTGTTCGATACTGTGCTGCCACAGCCTTTCCAACATTTCAACTTGTTCTTTTAAGACAGCAGCACGATGAACAAGATATC
>CAXUOL010000628.1:0-4491 GCA_964252435.1 uncultured Nostoc sp. | reverse complement strand
CACTTGCAGGCGTTAGCGTGTAGCGGGACGAAGTACGGTTTTTACCTTTCCCCCTTCCCCCCTTCCCCTTCTTTATAAATCCAACTATATTACGCAACATAAAATTAAGTAAGATTGTCTGTTAGTAAGAGCTTCAGCCCCGACTAGCAACCTTTAATTATTCATGCCCACTTAAGCTATCGAATTTGGAAAGTAGCCAATTGGCTGATTAAATGGTCAAAATAGGGAGCAAGAGTTTGCTGCCGATCGCCTTGGCAGCGTTTCAAACTAGCAGCCTTGATGCTTTTTAAGCCTAAAATCATTGCGTCCAATGGAACTTGTAATTCCTGATAGAGCAAATTCATATAGTGCAGTCCTGTGGGATTTGTATATTCAGTGTGACCACCTGCTATGCCATAGGTAATACAGCGAAGAAAATGCCAAAAATCTCGCCAGCAAGCTTGGGCACGTTCAGGTGGATAAAGACCGCCTCCAGGCTGGATAATTTCGGGATAAGTTGCTAAAACTTGTTCTCTAGATTCATCAACGATTTCGGCTGCGCGATCGCGTAACAATTGAGCAACAGGAATCAACTTAGAATTATCGGGTGACAAGGTTTTAATCTGCAATAAATCTTCATCGCTTAGATAGCGAAAAGCATCATCCGCAGCTTGAAATATGGCAATCGCTGCTTGTGGATGGGACTGTTCCCACTCAGCAAAGCTGACAATTCTAGCTTTAGCGATTAATTCTTTAACGGTTTCGCTTAATTGAGTCATTGATTTAGGGGATAGGGTATTGGGAATGGGGAATGGGGCATTGGGCATGGGGCATGGGGCATTGGATGCCCTAAAATAAAGAATAGCTGTACCAAATGCACTTATGGAAATCCATAAAATCCAAGCTGAACTGAAAAACCCAGATTTTCACTATCGTTTGAAGGCGATCGCTGCCCTCAATGATTATGAATCAGAAGTTGCAGTTCCTCTGCTCACAAGTAAACTTCATGACTCAGAATTTTTGGTGCGTTCTTTTGTGGCCAGGGGTTTGGGTAATCAACAATCAGCGGAATCTTTTGCGGCTTTGATGCAAATTATGAAATTTGATGATACTCCTAACGTGCGGGCTGAGGCGGCAAATTCTTTATCGCTATTTGGTAGAGTCGCAGTTTCTCATCTAGTTTTGGCATATTATCAGGATGACCACTGGCTAGTTAGACGGAGCATTTTGGCTGCGATCGCTGAAATGGATTGCCCTGAAGAACTATTTGATATATGCGTTCAGGGTTTAAAAGATGAGGATTTCACAGTTCAGGAATCTTCTGTTGATGCACTTGGCTTACTAGCTAATTCTAACCAACATACTGCGGCATTATCCCAGATACTAACGTTGGTGAATGATGAATCTTGGCGGATGCGGGTGCGAGTTAGCTATGCCCTTAAACGATTTGATGAACCGGAAGCCAAAGCAGCCCTGAACCAACTTAGACAGGATGAGGATCATCGAGTTGTCGGAGCTGCTTTAGAAGACCTGTTGCCACAATAGCGGCTTGAGTTTGTTCAAAGTAAGAAAAAGGAGTCAGGAGTCAGGAGTCAGGAGTCAGGAGTCAGGAGTCAGGAGTCAGAATTCAGAATAGTTTACCCATAAATAGATAAAGTTTTAATAAGAAAGAAATTTTAAACTTTGTTTTCTCCATGAGGAGCTAGGTTTTAAATCAATGTTCATCTAATATAGTTGCACAGGATTTATGCTGAATTCTGAGTTCTGAATTCTTTTTGATAAAACTTATCAGATAAATAGTAAATATTTGATTTTACCTTAAATTTGACTAAAATATCCGGTTAATCTGCCAAAATCTGGAATAAAATATCAACTTTTTCTAGATGAGGAGGCATTTGTGACTGATATACAAGCTGGTCAAATGACTTGGCGACTACCAGGTTCCTCAGAATGTGCTTTATATTTGCGGCATAATGCTTCGGAACCTTGGCGATCGTATAAAGAATTTCCACAATATGTTCTACCCGATCCGCCCGGTTTTTCCGAAGGATACGCGACATTTTTAGCGCTCCTGAAAAAGAACTGGCAGCCGTTGTAAACTCACTACAGAGCAACTGGTCAAACAATTTTGGATGGATTTTGGGTCGCACCTTCAATGCGTTGTCAGCGCAACGCCAGATTTTGAATTTATTTCGTTCAAAAGGAGCGCGGCTTGCATCTAATCTTTCTTTTGTCACTCTAGGCAGAGGAAAAAGAAAGATAAAATCTAAAATCGGCGCAATCAAGCACTCAAACTTTCACGAGTTGTTGTGCGGGTATAGGCATTCCAAACGTCGAGTTCTGAATGTGGACGGCTGGAAAGCATGGCTTTAGTTGCTTCTGTGAGTCCTTGAGCAAGAGTAAAATCTGCCCCAGCGATACTTAGAAGATGTTCCATCTCTGCATCACTGAGATCGGTTGCTCGCAAGTCTGTATCCCGCAAATCGGCTCCAGTCAATCGAGCATTTCGCAAGCAAGCCCCTGTCAAATAAGCTTTTGTGAGATCGGCACCACTCAAATAAGCACCTTGTAAATTGGCTTCTGTCAAGTCAGCGCCACTCAGGTAGGCTCCACGCAGATTAGCACCTTGTAAATCTGCATTTCGTAAAGAAGCTGTATTGAGAAAAGCACCATTGAGATTAGCACCTGGTCCTACCGCTCCAGAAGTTTTGTAGTTATATTCTTCAGGCCATTTCGTTTGTGAATCATAACGTGCTATTTGGAGTTTGGCCCCCTGCAAATTTGCGCCACTTAGATTGGCTTGTTGGAGGTCAGCACGGTTTAAATAGGCTCCCTGCAAATTAGCCCCACTCAAATCGGCTCCTCGCAGATTTGCGCCTCGCAAATCTGCTTCACTCAAATCGACATTACTTAATACCACCTCACTGAGATCGGCTCCTAATAGCTTGGCTCTACTCAAGTTAGCTTGTCGGAAATCGACTTCCTTTAAATTGAATTGGTACAAATCTATCGAATCCACAGGGATTCCTTTTTTGAGGGCTGTTAAGATTTCTGGAGTTGGACTGGGGCGATCGCTAGTAATAAGTTGAATTTCAGTATTTGTCATTTTTGGAGTTATAAGAAAGTAGGTTGAAAACCCTGTGGCTTGAGCCACCGGATGAAAACCACTTCGGTAAACTTTAGCCTACTTTGGCATATTCTTTTCGAGTTTACGGATAAATTCTCTAAGCACATCGCTTTGTGTTCGCCCAGTTTTTTCGCAGTAGGCGAGAAGAACCTCTTTCTCTTTTTCAGTTGCACGAAAGGTAATAAAGATGTTTGGTCTAGCCATTATCTGTATATCAGATTGTGATACTATAAAACTATAGCACAGGCTGAAAAACCGCTAGCACGTGACAATACAAATCTGGGGTGTCTCCACACGACTGGCTAGGAAGTAGTAATGCTAAGAGGGTAAGGCAAGTCCTCTTTAAAAACCTAGATACCTAGCACGTATAAACAAATCTAGAAAAGAACAAAACTTAATGAACAGTGTACGGCGGGGCACGCCGGAACATGGGGAAAAGAGAGAAACACGCTTTTAAGGCACTCTCAACAAAGTATCTGAAAGCTTGGGGACAGATGCCCTCTAGGTCTTTCATGAATTGGCTCGACACTTTGTACAGTAGTAGCGGGTGTTTGGTCAAGTACTGCCAGCTTGCTAATCGGCGATTAGTACGTGGGACATGAAGGTTTACGGCTTGCTGGATGAACCAAGAATCCCCGGACTTTCCGAACAAATGAGCGTAGCGATATTTGTTCAGCCCGGGGAGTGTCAATCTACACTTTAGCTAAATCGGGACTTCATCTCATCATTAATAACGCCAAAATTTGATCAAACGAGGTTTCAAAACAGATGCATATAATACCGCCTTTGACAATGATCGATTTCTTTCGTAAAAGTGAGGGTACATGGTTTACGGAACGCTCCGTTCATCATTTTGACTCGGCGGCGGATGAGTCGGGGGAGTCAAATTTGATTATTAAAGTCATGGAAAAGGACGATCCGAAAGTCCAAGAAGTTTGTAAAGCTCAAGGGATAGATTCTAGTAAAGCAACAGGCGGTGCTAGCTTTGCATGGCAGGCTAACCTAGATACCAGACTACCGAATACCGATAATGCTGCGATTTTGGTTGATGTTCCCAACGAAACGAGGCGTTCTGGAAAACTGATTCGCAACCAAGGCTATGTTGAGAGTATTCCAGTTGTGAGCCGATATCGGTTTGCTGATGATGGAGTGCTGACGATTGATACTGACTATGACAACAATCAAGGTCAGGAACGTTGTTGGTTTGTTACGGATGATTTTCGTGTCAGAGTCAGTACCGTGCGAATGATGAACGGAATCAACTTGATGACTTATTGTTCCGAGCGTCGCTGTGTTTCCCAAGAAGTCTTGGGACAAATGATCGGTCGCAATCATGCTAGGCGTTAGTGGAGAGCGGGGGAGCGGGGGAGCAGGGGAGATGAGGG
>CAXUOL010000627.1:0-4493 GCA_964252435.1 uncultured Nostoc sp. | reverse complement strand
ATAAATATCTATCAGCGATCCAGGATGTGCAATATATTGAATTTGATTAAAAATCATTTAAAAGTAAAGTTTAGTTGCAAAATAAATCCTTTCTAGCTACAAGTGATAATCTAACAGTAGAAGCTTAAAAAACAAGCTTTCCTTGGCAGATATAACAGCTGCATTTTAAATGTTAGTAAGAGGTATAAGACGCTGTTTAACTTACATCTGTCTCGTCAAAATACATCAACACCCAACGCGAAAACTGCTGTTTCCTCAAATGTAGAAGATTAGGGGGCACTGTAACTGATTTTCATTATTTGTTTACAAAAGCAATGGAAGTTAGTACATCCCTAGTTACAATCAACAAAGAGAGGAGATAGTTCAGGGAGTAGAGGTTTGGGTGTTGTTGTGTTTAAAGATAAGTCTGAAATAAGGCCTCCTCTGGGTGTAAGATTATACGAAGTTGAATAGCGAGAAACAGTTGAAATAGCGCCTTATGTCAATAATTGCGCTCAGAGCGTGGTATCTACAGGATTATGAGCCGATTCCAGAACTGGAAAAACGTCCGCCAGACATTCGTTTAAGCAAAAAAAGTCTGCTGAAATCAGCATTACGAGCAGACTTTTTGGAAGACAGTGACGAAGTGAAAAAATCAACTTGGTTTGGGCGCTATTTAGAAGGGGAAAATATTGAATTTTATATTGAAGGTAGTGGTGGCTATTGCGTCTCTAACATTGACTTAATTAGTCATGAAATTTATTTCACTAAGCAGGCGGTTTTGGCTCAGTTAGAACCAACGATTTTTTTATCGTATCAAACTGAGTATGCCGCAGCGACAAATATTCTCAAAGAAGAACTGCGAAAAAGTTTGGACAATTTAAACTTGCGATCGCGTCTTCCCCTAACATTAATAGAATCCTCTCGTCCTAGCGGTGCTACTTTCCGAATTAACCGCACAATCATGCGGAAAATCCGTAAGAGTTTGTTATTTATCGCTGACACCACGCCCATTGCTAGTATTGATGGCAAAGAAACGCCCCAATTAATTCCCAGTCCGAATGTCTGTATTGAGATTGGCTATGCCATCCAAAGTAAGCGGTCTGAACAGATTCTACTAGCGCAAATGCAACGCCCAGATTTTGAAGGTGAATTTCCCTTCGACTTACCGACACAGCAAATTTTGCAATTCCAAGACACTACAGAACTGAATAAAATCCTGACAGAGACGATTAAAAACCAGCTAGCACGATTCAAATTATTTTTTTGAACTCTTTCATTTTTGAACATTCTTCCGTCCCGCATTCCTCGTCCATGTAATCATGGGCGGGGTTAGGGACGGGCAGATTCTATGCCACCCAACTACTCAGGTTCATCTTGGTTTTGGATATATTGCTTTAGAACTTCAAGTGGCGCTCCTCCTGCGGAGATAATACAGTAAGCACCTGTCCAAAATACAGGTTTCCAATAGAATTTATTGATGTGTTCAGCGAACTCCTTTCTAATCGTGCGACTAGAAATAGTTTTTAAAGTATTGACTAGTTTTGACGGGGTAACGTCGGGGGAAAGGTCTATAAGTAAGTGGACATGATCTGATTCTCCACCAAATTCTAAAAGTTCACTTTTTTGATTTTGGCATAAGTGGGAAAATATATCTTTCAATCTATTTAACATATCTGAACTTATTACTTTTCGCCTGTATTTTGTTACAAACACTATATGTAAGTTTATTTTGTAAACGCAGTGCCTATGAGAATGAAGGATGGTTGACATAGATGTACACTATAGTCTAAATTATTGATATGAGTATAACCCGCCGCATTACATTTCGTCTTTATCCGTCTCCATCTCAAGCTAAAACATTGAGTTACTGGCGGCGTTTGCATAAGGATCTGTATAATGCGGCGATTGCTAATAGGAAGAATCAATACAAGCGTTTCAAAAAGTCAGTTGATTATTATGAACAGCAGAATTGCTTGCCAGAGTTTAAGGAGGTCTGGTACGAATATAAGCAATTAGGTAGTCATGCTCTACAAGCTACTTTAAAGCGAGTAGACATGGCATTCCAGCGCTTCTTTAAAGGCTTAGGAGGATACCCAAAATTTAAATCAATTAGGCATTATTCTGGATGGACTTATCCATGTATTGCAGGTTGGAAGGCTCTATCTGATGGCAAAAACGGGCATTTAGAATTGTCAAATTTAGGCAAAATTCAAATGCGTGGGAAAGCAAGAACATGGGGTAAACCTACAACTTGTAGCATAGTCAATCGCCAAGGGATTTGGTATGCATCTATTACAGTGCAGTGCAATAAGCGGCGGGAAACAAGTACAGGTGCAGTTGGACTAGATTTTGGGTGTCTAACTGCTGTTGCTATGTCAGACGGAAATGTTGTTGAAAACCCTCGTTATTTAGCTGCTACACAAGCCAAGATAAGAAAAGCATCCAAGTCTACACGACGCAAAGCCAAGCCTGATTTTAAGCAAAAAATAAAAGCTTCTAAACGATGGAAAAAAGCTAATAAACTCGTTTTCAAACTACAACGTAAGGCATCCAATCAGCGCTCTAATTGGGTTCATCAAGTAGCGGCAGAGATAGTAAGCTGTAATAGCCTCGTTACTACGGAAAAGCTCAACATTAAGGCGATGACCCGCAAGGCTAAAAAAGGCAGTAAGAGGAAGGCTCAGAAAACAGGACTCAATCGCTCCATATTGGATGTGGGAATGGGGATGTTGAGATCAGCAATTGAGTACAAACTATCTGAAGCAGGAGGAATCTTTGTAGAAGTTCCTACGGTCAAAATTAAGCCGTCTCAAACCTGTCCTAAATGCGGAAGTCAAAAAAAGAAAGAATTATCTGAGCGAATCCATAATTGCCCATGTGGATTTAGTTGTGACCGCGACGTAGCTGCGGCGATGGTGATGCTCAATTGGGCAATGGGGGCGGGAACCGACCTCATCAAACGTGGATCGGATAGCTCTACTTCTACCCATTGCGGTGGGTTTAAGCAACTGTCCGAATTGAAGCGTCAGAAACCTCGTCCATCTTCTTAGATGGGCGGGGTAGTTCATGAAAAACTTTAGACTAAGTAAGTCGGCAGGAAAATTTATAAGTATGTTAACTCACGTATTATCTTGCCCTGCTCAATAATTATCTCTACCAGTTCTTCTTTCGATAACTGGTTCAAACTTTCTTGATCTAAATCTTGAGGCAGGTTTTGGTTCATATTTGTGATACTTACCCTCAACAGTTCCCTTTGTCAATACTCTGCTACCTGAATCCTTACATTTCGATGAGCGATCGCGTCATACTAATGGTGACTCAACAGATGTTGAATGTTGGTTTCGGATGTCTGTTAAGAGCGATCTGCAAATAGAGGGTATTCCTGAAGCTTTGACCTTATATAGGGTAAATTCAGGGGGACTATCAGCAAACTTGCTCAAGCAGTTAGATTCTTGGGAATTAGCAATCTCTAGGGCACGTTTATACGCCCCAGAAATAGTTAATCAATGGGAAACACTCGCTAGAGCTTACCAGTTGCGGTACTTAGCTCGTAGAGCAGTCAGCCTGCAAGATGGTGCAATGGCTGTGAAGTTAGTAAATCGAGCATTGGCAACTAACAGGTAGTCCATAGGACGTGCATAAATGAGCTTTAACGCGGCTTTTGGATCGAATCACTCATTTGAGTCCCTGTATAATTGGGAACCCAACCTTCTGCGATTGCAAAATAGCGTATCCCTTTGAAATTCAACGATGCAGTTGGGCTGCACCAATGCTCAACGCCAGCGGGGATGTAGAGATAGTCTTGTGCCTGAACTAAAAGCTGTACCTGACTGCCATCAAGTCGCACGAAACCATAAATCATTTCTCCTGACAACACATAGAGGGGTTCAGCCGCAGGATGAGTATGGTAACGACCGTAGGTTGCGATTAGGTGGTGAAGATTGAACGAACCTGGATGCACATTTAGTAAGTCACACCAAAGAGCGCCATTTTCTTGCTGAAGAAATTCAAAGACGCTGTTATGGAGTTCTACGCAATAACGTTTTTCGGCCTCAGTTAAAACGTCCTGGTCTAGCAGATTAGGGAAGAGTAGCGATGTTCCTGGGTCATAGTGTTTGAGTTGAATGCCAAGAGGCGCAAGTTCACGAGCTATTTCGTCTAAATCGCTCTCAATCGTACTGTCGTCAAGTAGTAGGTTAGCCATGACAAAAAGACTAATTAACTGTTAAGAAGAGTATACTCAATTTCGATTTAAAAAACCACTATTCCCGATTGACAAACCGGGGAATAGGGAATGGGGCATAGGGCATGGGGAATGGCGAGAATTATTGAACAAGTTCCTTTCTTGCCTCTTCCCAACGCTCAATGCCCAATGCTATTAAAAGAATAAATTTATCGCCAGAATGATGCTTATTGGTACCACTAGCATCTAAGCTAGTACGGGTGAACTATATCCAGCATGGAATGTCTGACTTAATTCTGTTTTGGCATCGGCGCGATTTACGCATTTC
>CAXUOL010000626.1:0-4499 GCA_964252435.1 uncultured Nostoc sp. | reverse complement strand
GCGATCGCAGTAGCAACAGCCGTCAGTGTTACAGTTACCATAAATTCACTACAAATTGAATTGATATAGAAATTTCTCGGCTCAATACCTTTTCCAATTTTTTACAGAGAAGATCACGAATACCCCGCACAACCTGATAAGTTGAATTTTAACTCAAATAATTTGAGTGGTTTGACTGGAATCAGCGTTGAAGAAGAACACTTAATTAGAACCCAAGCAAACTATCTCCAAGGAGTTTAGCACTGATGGAAACAGCAGATGTGATTGTGATCGGCAGTGGTCAAGGAGGCATTCCACTGGCGGCTGATTTTGCCAATGAGGGACGTAAGGTTGTCTTGTTTGAGCGGGATGCTTTAGGCGGCAGTTGCATCAACTATGGCTGCACTCCGTCGAAAGCGTTCTTAGCTGCGGCTCATGCAGCAGGGCGGGCGCGCCAGAGCAAGAAATTAGGTATCCACACGCAGGTTGAAGTGGATTTTCCTGCTGTCATGGAGCGAGTTCGGGGAATCCGCAGCAGTTTTAATCAGGGGATTCGCAAGCGATTGGAGACTGCCGGTGTCAAAGTCATTTGTGCCGAAGCTTCTTTTGTGGGTGAACGGACGGTCAAAGGTGGGGATGTTACCCTTCAGGCTCCTCTGGTAATCATTAACACAGGCACGTCAGCGCTGATTCCTGACATTCCCGGACTTGCAGGAACTCCCTACTTGACCAACCGCAACTTCTTTGACTTGAACACCTTACCAGCCCGTTTATTGGTGATTGGAGGCGGCTATATTGGCTTGGAATTGGGACAAGGACTAGCGCGTTTGGGCAGTCAGACCCACTTAATTGTGCGGGGCGATCGCGTCCTTGATCGGGAAGAGGCTGATGTCAGCAAGGTCTTAGCAGAAGCATTAGAACAGGATGGGATTGGGCTGCACTTTGGAGTTAATGTAAATCACGTCGCCCACGAGAGTAATGTGTTTAGGCTGACCCTGAGCAGTGGCGAACAACTCCAGGGAGAAGCGTTGCTGGTTGTGATTGGACGCAAACCTAATACAAGTCGATTAAATGCAGCCGCCAGCAAAATTGAGCTAGACGATCGAGGGTTTATCAAAATTGATCAGCAGTTCCATACTACCTGTTCTGGAGTCTATGCGATCGGGGATGCTGCCAAACAGCCTGCCTTTACGCACGTCTCGTGGGAGGACTATCGCCGCTTAAAAGCAATTTTGTGTGGAGAAAACCGGACACGGAGCGATCGCGTCCTTGGCTATGCGGTCTACACAGAACCCCAGGTGGGGCGAGTGGGTATGACGTTAGAACAGGCTCAGAAACAAGGCATCAACGCGCGTGCTGTCACATTACCCATGAGCCAAATTGCCCGTGCGATCGAGTGGGGGCATGACCTCGGATTTTATCGCATGGTGATCGACAGCGACACAGACAAAATCCTGGGAGCAACCTTGGTGGGGTACGAAACTGCTGAACTGGTGCATGTATTTTTATCCTTGATGGAAGCAGGAGCAACTTGGCAGTTGTTAGAGCGATCGGTTCACATCCATCCCACTTATGGTGAAGCTTTACCCAGTTTGGCACGGTTGCTGCTTGGAGATAACATGCCAGGGTGTCCGAATATGTGAAGAGGTTTTATTGATGCACAACATCATACCAATTCGCAATTCGCAATTGATAAATTTAGATGCAGCAAGGCAATCCCTGCTTACATCTGTTGCCTCATTTTACAGAATTGGTATTAGCCTTTGGCGTAATGCACTCTACGAAAATATTTGAAACCTAATTATGAATTATCAATTTTTAATTAGAAGCTGCCTTTTCTGCAACCGAATGAATTATTTCCTCCAGCGTTTGGAGTAATTCTTGCTCGTTATAAGGTTTAGAAAAGTAAGCCCGCGCTCCCAATTGCATAGCTAGTTGCCGATGTTTATTACTGCTACGAGAAGTCAGCATCGCCACAGGAATATTTTTTGTATCAACATCTGAATTTACCTTACCTAAAAAGCCATAACCATCAAGGCGAGGCATTTCAATATCGCAAATTACTGCCTCAACTTTTAATCCACTATGAAGTTTTTCTAAGGCATCTTGACCATCTTTAGCTTGCTCTACTTGATACCCTCCTTTTTCAAGAGTCAGGGCTAAAAAGCGGCGTACATTAATTGAATCATCTACGATTAAAATTGTGCCTTTCTGCTTAATAGATGCTGCTGATATTTTGTCTTCATCAAAAATCAGGAACGGTGTTTTTAACCTTGCTGATGGTAATTGAGTACCTCTAGGAGTCCGCTGATTCGTAGCAATCCAATACAGCAACTCATTAACATTTACTAGTGGCACTACTCGACCATCACCGAGAATTGTGCAGTTGCTGAAGCCTTCAGGTAAAGGTATATTCCCTTCAACTTGGCGAATCGCAACTTCTTGTTCGCCCCAGCAACGATCTATTTGGATTGCAACTGGCTGATTATTACCTTTGACTACTAACACACTGTTAGTACTAATGGCTGCTGGAATTTCCAACTCTGGGCTATCGTAGCGTAGGCAATTAAACTCTAAATAACGAGTTAGGCGAATTAGTGGCAGCATGGTTCCTTGCCAATTTAAAACTTCGCTACCAGCCATTTCAAAAACTCGCTCGTCTTCGAGTAAAGATATTTCTGAAATGACATCTGTGGGAAATGCTAATAGAATTTTATTGATTTCTACCAGCAGAACTCGGGCAACGGAAAGTGTAAACGGTACTGATAAGGTGAAGGTAGTACCAACTCCTGGTTCTGTATCAACTTTCACATCTCCTCGAATTAATTTGAGGTTGTTGCGAACCACATCCATACCGACACCGCGACCAGATAATGCTGTGACTTGCTCGGAGGTAGTAAAACCTGGTTCAAAAATTAGTGATAATAGTTCTTCATCACTAGCATTAGCGAGTAAAGAAGCATCCAATCCCATAGCTAGGGCGCGAGTGCGAATTTTCTCCAGAGAAATGCCCCAACCATCATCACGGATAGTAATGAGAGTACGATTACTGCGGTGAGTAGCTGTAATTTCAATTAATCCTTGTTCTGGTTTCCCCAAAAGGCGACGGGTGGCAGAGTCTTCGATACCATGATCGAAAGCGTTCCTTAATAGGTGCATCAAAGGTTCGTTTAAAGCTTCTAAAATGCTGCGTTCAATTAAAGTGTTGCCACCTTCGATTTTTAACTGCACATTTTTTCCATACTCGACATTTAAATCGCGTAAAGCTCTCGGAAAACGTTCAATTAAATCGGACAATGGCCGCATTCGGATGTGATTTAGCTTTGTCTGTAACTGTTTCGATGTTTTGTTTAGCTTCCGAGCAATATGGTCTGTATCATCTACACTGAGTTGCACATCTGTTGTGACTTCCTGTACCTGAACAATGGTTTCCATAACTTCTTGCGATCGCAGGTTTAATTCGTTATAGCGATCCATTTCTAATGCATCAAATTCTGTATTTGTACCTTCTAATTGGTGGCCGTTTTCAGCTTGTATCTGCGCCCCATTAAACATGGTAGCTTGAGTAGAAATTTTGTCGGAAACTATACGTAATTCCTGGTTTTCGCGGTCGAGAACTTGGACTCGCTGATTGAGGTTACGAACGAGTTTGCGTAATCTTTCTAATTGCGAGTTTAACCCATTGCGCTGAACAATCAGTTCACCAAATAAATCATTAATTTGCTCTAGCTGTTTGCTGGGAACTCGGACGCTATTTTCATGAATTTCCCGTTCTTTACTAACGGCAGCTGGCTCTCCTTTGCCTTCGCTAAATTTGGCATCTGGAGGATTGTCTTCTTTAGCAAATATTGTATTGTGTTCAGTGACATTGACAGTATTTACATCGTCGGCAAATTCTGCATCTACAAATGTAAAATTAGCTGCGATTGCTTCATCTTTAGTCCAAGTTTCTGGAGTTATCTCTGCTTGCCAAACAGCTGTTGACACTACTTCTGTGTCGATAACATCTGTGGGGAGAAGCTGTGGTATTACTTCTGCTGGTAATAATGGCTGGGATTGCGTATAACTACCCAAGTCAATTTCTGTAGGCAAGTTATCTAGCTGATTCGTCAGTACCAAAGCTTGCGATCGCCGCCATGCTTGCAATGCTAACTGGGCAATTTCGGGAATGCGTTCGTTACTAACAGTTTCCAAATGCTGCGTTACTGACTCACAAAGCTTGCTAAAAGCTGGCAACTGGAGCATTTCTCCTAAACCGCCTAATTCAGCTGCCAGGATTGCAATTTCTTCATGCAATCCGGCTTGTTCGCTATCTGCTAATATAGATTCTAGACGCTGCAAACACTCTTCTACTTCTGTGGCAAATAGCAAAGGGATAACGTCTTGCCCATCCTCTGGGGATAGCATAGTTGAAGCATCTTCTGGGGTGGGGTCGCCCAAGCGATCGTGCAACTCATCGAAGATGGGATAACAAAAAGTTGCTAACCACTGATCTTCGACAACATTCCCTTCTGCAAGCA